>CAYWBS010000630.1:0-2454 GCA_964456215.1 uncultured Hyphomicrobiaceae bacterium | reverse complement strand
GGCAATTGTCGGCGGCCTGCTGTTCGGTTTCGGCATGGCGATGGTCGGCACATGCGGCTATGGCGTATTGGTGCGCATGGCGGGCGGGGACCTGAAAGCCATCGTCAACTTCCTCGTCCTCGGACTGACCGCCTATATGACGGCGCGCGGACTGACGGGGCTTTTTCGGGTGACATTCATAGAACCGCTCACCGCCGACCTTTCCAAGATCGGCGGCCAGGGTTTTCCGCACCTGATTGCGTGGGCGCTCAATAGCGATGCCGGCGAGCTATGGTTTCCGGTCGGCGTCCTGGCGTCGGCCGCAATAGGCTATTGGTGTTTCAGATCGCGGGAGTTCCGGGCATCGCGAAAGGATATATTGGCGGGCGTGCTCATTGGTTGCGTCATCGCCGCGGGATTTGCCGCAACGGGCATTCTCGGCAATGACGAATTCGACCCGCAGCCCGTGCGCTCCATGAGTTACGTCCTGCCGCTCGGAGAGACGATTATCTATTTCCTGACCTTCACCGGGGCATCGCTCAACTTCGGCATTGGTATGGTCTTAGGGACGGTCTCCGGGGCTTTCGGGGTTGCGCTCCATAAGCGGGAACTACATCTGGAATCATTTGACGGCCGCCGCGAAATGCGCCGGCATTTGATCGGCGCATCCCTCATGGGCTTCGGCGGCGTCACGGCGCTCGGATGCACGGTCGGCCAGGGCATGACGGGAATTGCCACGCTGTCGATGAGTTCACCGCTGGCGCTCGGGTCAATCCTGATCGGCGCGAATTTTGGACTGAACTTTCTGTTGACCGGCAGCATTACCGATGCGGCCCGCGCGCTCGTGTCGCGTGAGCCGGTCGTCTGATTTTCGGGAAAGCGGCGAATGCGGATACTCAAAGAAATGCAAGAGTGCGCCGGGGGCGAACAGAGCCTGTTCCGCGCCCAGCTCCTGCGCGAAGATATCGCGCGGCTTGAAACGCTGATCGCCCTGGCTGCCGAGAATGACAGCCTTGACGCCTTCCGGAAAGCCGGGCTTGTCATCGGCTGGACTCCGGGCGAACTGCGCACCCATGAGATCAAGGAGCCGCTGGAGGATTTTCTCGCGGCGGTCTTCGCCTACGAGACCGGGGGCCGGACCGCCGGGCTCGACGCCGCCCTCACTCAGGCTTGGACCGCGTTAGACCGGACGCGAATGGGAAAGCTTGTCGGTTGCCTTTAAGGGCAATTCATGGTGAAGCAGCGAGGCGCTTAACCGCAGCCGTCGAAACCGTCGGCGTCCATTTTAGCCTCATAGGGTGCCGCGACGTCGCTCCCCGGCGTCAATGTCGCTTTCACCGCCTCCCAGTTTTCCGGTTTCAGGATGACCATCCAACCCTTGTCATAGGGGTCTTCATTGGCCAGCGACGGAGTGCTTTGCAGTTCCTCATTGACCGCGACGACCTCCCCGGCCGCCGCGGATTTCGCCGGTCCGACCCATTTTCCGGACTCGACCGTAGCGCAGGATTTGCCTTCCTGGACCGAGCGGCCGACCCGTTTCGGCGTAAAGGCGACCAACTGGCCGGCCATCGCCGTGGCGACCGTCGTCATTCCGAGCCTGACGTTGCCGTCGCCGGCCTCCTTAAACCAAATGTGGTTTTCAACGTCATAGAGAAGATCGTCGGGCAAGTGGCAGCCGCGCACTTCGGGCATTCTGGATCCCCCTCGCTGATGAACCGTAACTAGTTCCCACCGGCCCTGACCGGCCGTGAGGAACAGCAGAAATTTCCTAGCTTCTCAACCTGCATTTTGCCGCCGACGAACAGGCATAGGTGCTTTGCCACCATCCGGGCCATGGCCAGCCGGCGCGCCGTATCAGGATGCTCCGGCTCCTGTGCGATAAGATTATAGTGATATGCGAGCTCGCGACAGGTTTCCCGGCAGGCGTTGAAGGAGGGTTCCCCCCTCGCCCCTTGCCGGTGCAATGCCAGGAGCCGGGAGCCTTCCCTCCTGTCCTGCGTCGGGCATTCACCTCTGGCGGTGACCCATCGTTCGAGCACCTCTTCGCCGAACCCCACAAGTTCCGTAATGCGCGCCACCGGATCGGCGGCGTCCGCTGCGGTGTCCATGGAGGCCTCGATCTCTTCAAACGACCTCATGCCAGGCCCTTCTCGCGCAGAAATTGCCGCGAGTCGGACACGTTCTCATGAATACCGACCTTGCGCGGACTGAGACCGAGAGCCAGGCCCAGCAATTGCGTAAAGTAAAGAATCTTGACGCTGGTCTGCTCGCCGAACCGCTTTTCGGCGCGGATCTGGTGCATCTCAAGCCCCGAGTGGCAGGTCGGGCATTCCGTGGCGATGACATTCGCGCCCGCGGCCTCGGCGGCCTTCAGAATGTTGAGCACCAGCTTCGTCGAAATGTCGGAGTCGGACAGCGTATGCGCGCCGCCGCAGCAGGCCGTCTTAAGCGGGAATTCCACATTCTCGGCGCCGG
>CAYWBS010000629.1:0-2456 GCA_964456215.1 uncultured Hyphomicrobiaceae bacterium | reverse complement strand
TCCGGCAACCCGCTCATGGATGAGAAGCGCCGCGCTTTTTATGAATATCAGGCGACGCTCATGGAGCCGTGGGACGGTCCCGCCGCCATGGCTTTCACTGACGGCCGGCGAATCGGGGCCACTCTCGACCGCAATGGCCTGCGGCCCGCCCGCTACTTTGTCACCAGCGATGGGTTCGTTGTGCTGGCCTCGGAAATGGGTGTCTTGCCCTTTGATGAACGTAAGATCACGCAAAAATGGCGCCTCCAGCCCGGCAAGATGCTGCTTGTAGACCTCGAACGGGGCCGGATCATTTCCGACGACGAGATCAAGGCCACGCTCTCCGGCGCGCATCCCTATCAGCAATGGCTCGACCAGACACAGATACATGTCAGCGACCTGCCGATGACTGCCTATCAGGCGCCGCGAACCAATACTAGCCTGTTGGATCGCCAGCAGGCTTTCGGTTACACCCAGGAAAGCCTTAAGTTCCTGATGGCGCCCATGGCCCAGGTGGGCCAGGAAGCGGTCGGATCCATGGGGACGGATACGCCCCTCTCCGCGCTCTCTTCGCAGCCGAAGCTCCTGCACACATATTTCAAGCAGAATTTTGCCCAGGTCACCAATCCGCCGATCGACCCGATTCGTGAAGAGCTTGTCATGTCGCTCGTCACCTTCATCGGTCCGCGGCCGAACCTTCTCGATCTTGAGGGCACATCGAAGCTGAAAAGACTGGAAGCCGGGCAGCCGATATTGACCAATGAGAAGCTGGAGCGAATCCGGCAGATCGGCAACATCTCGGACAATCATTTCCGCACCGTCACCCTCGATATCACCTATTCCGCGGAATATGGCGCGGCGGGCATGCCGGCGGCACTCGCCAATCTCTGCGAGCGCGCGGAAATTTCGGTTCACGAGGGCTACAACATCATCATTCTGTCGGACCGCCTGGTCGGACCGGATCGCGTGCCGATACCGTCACTGCTGGCGACGTCCGCGGTTCATCACCATCTCATACGCCGCGGTCTCAGGACATCGGTGGGACTTGTGGTGGAGACGGGCGAAGCCCATGAGGTGCACCAGTACTGCACGCTTGCGGGCTACGGCGCCGAGGCCATCAATCCCTATCTCGCATTCGAGACTCTGGAGCAGCTCGCCAAGGAAATGGACGACGAGTTGACCGCGGACCAAGCTGTCAACCGCTACATCAAGGCAATCGACAAGGGCATCCTCAAAGTGATGTCCAAAATGGGCATCTCGACCTACCAATCCTATTGCGGTGCCCAGATCTTCGACGCGGTCGGGCTCAAGTCGTCATTCGTAGAGAAGTATTTCGCCGGCACCAACACACAGGTCGAGGGAGTCGGCCTGGAGGAGATCGCGACGGAAACCGAGGAACGGCACCGGCTAGCCTTTTCCGATGCGCCGACGCTCAGAAACATGCTCGATGTCGGCGGCGAATATGCATTCCGGATTCGCGGCGAAGCCCATATGTGGCGGCCGAATGTCGTTGCCGATCTGCAGCATGCCGTGCGTGGCGAACTCCCGGAGAAATACCGCTCCTTCGCCGAGCAGGTGAATAATCAGAACGTAGAGCTGATGACGCTGCGCGGCCTGTTCCGCATCAAGAATGCCGAGGAGACCGGCCGGGCGCCGGTGCCGCTGGAAGAGGTCGAGCCGGCGGCCGAGATCGTCAAGCGGTTCTCGACCGGTGCCATGTCCTTCGGCTCGATCAGCCGCGAGGCCCACACCACGCTGGCGATCGCAATGAACCGCCTGGGTGGCAAATCGAACACCGGCGAGGGCGGCGAGGAATCGGATCGCTACAGGCCGATGGCCAACGGCGATTCCATGCGCTCGGCGATCAAGCAGGTCGCCTCGGGCCGCTTCGGGGTCACGGCCGAATATCTGGCCAATTCCGACATGATGCAGATCAAGATGGCCCAAGGGGCGAAGCCCGGCGAAGGCGGCCAGCTACCGGGGCACAAGGTCGACGCCACCATCGCCAAGGTCCGCCACTCGACGCCGGGCGTCGGCCTCATTTCACCGCCGCCTCATCACGATATTTATTCGATCGAGGATCTCGCCCAGCTGATTTTCGATCTGAAAAACGTTAACCCCGCGTCCGATGTCAGCGTCAAACTTGTCGCCGAGGTCGGTGTGGGCACGGTTGCCGCCGGCGTCTCGAAGGCGCGCGCCGACCACGTCACTATTTCGGGATTCGAGGGCGGTACGGGCGCCAGCCCGCTGACCTCCATCAAGCATGCGGGCTCGCCGTGGGAAATCGGCCTTGCGGAGACGCATCAGACGCTGGTGCTCAACCGGTTGCGGAGCAGGATTTCGGTCCAGGTCGACGGCGGACTGCGAACCGGGCGGGACGTCGTCGTCGGCGCCTTGCTGGGCGCCGATGAATTCGGCTTTTCGACCTCTCCCCTGATCGCCGCCGGATGCATCATGATGCGCAAATGCCATCTAAA
>CAYWBS010000628.1:0-2457 GCA_964456215.1 uncultured Hyphomicrobiaceae bacterium | reverse complement strand
GCCGCCGCGACTGCGACCGCCCCGACGACTGACCTTATGGACAAGCATGTGTGGAGCTCCGACGGAAAAGATCTTGGCACAATCTCCAAAGTCAACCTTGGCGCCAATGGCGCCGTCGAAAGTATTCACGTTGGCGTCGGAACCTTCTTTGGGCTCGGCGGCAAGACCGTTAAGATCGAGGCTGCGGACTTCAGTCTGAATAATGACCGCGTCGAGCTTAAAATGAACACCGACGCGGCCAAAGCTCTGCCTGAAATCAAGGCCTAGTTAGACCCGATCTACCATATCCAAAAACCGATGCAGGCTGCGCTTTGGTGCAGAACCTGCATCGGACAGGGTGCGAGCATGAGAGCAAAGAGATTTCGGCTCTCGATGCTGTGGAGCAGTGTTCACTTTTGCACATACCCGAAAAACGACCTTGACCTAAACTAAAGATGTTCGGGCGCCCCCAATGCCTCTTATTTTCCCCAACGTCCGACCCGATTCCCGGCTAAAAAGACCCGGCCGGGGTCACTTTCCCTGACGCCATTGTGCCCAGGGGGAGCCCATAAAGGGTCAAAAGGAATTGCCGCCATGTCCCTCGGACTCATACTTGTCATCATCCTTGTCATCTTCCTGCTCGGCGGCTTCAGCGGCCGCTTTGGCGGTTACGGCTACGGCTTCGGTCACGGCGGTGTCGGTATCATCGGCACGGTCCTGATCGTCGTTGTCATTTTGATGCTGCTCGGGCGGATTTGATTCAACATAAGGGATGTCCCGCTCCGTGCTGCGCGCGAGCACAAAGTCGCTCCAGGGCATGGACGCCGCACAAACTGGGAGGCGTAGATGGCTATCCTCACGACAGCACTAATAAATCTGATCGCCATTATCGCCATCGGCATTGTCGTTGGCGTTATGTTCAACCGTTACGGGCGTAGCTGGCTCGGCCGGCAGACAGCCGGCGCGACCGGCCTGGGAGATATCACATATGCTCTCGTCGGCATTGCGGGGTCGTTCATTGGATTTCACCTCGCCGTCATTCTCGGCCTGCTCCCGACGCCGTTGATGCTGTATCTTGTCGCCCTTGCCGGTGCGGTGGTTACTATATGGCTGTGGCGGGAAAGGTGAGCGGCCCCGGCGCCTAATCGCGTATCTTTGGCCGACCCGGGGGGGCAGTTACGCGCGGCCAACCGCTTGGTGGTTTACGAAGTGCGTTCCGGCCTCACCGAGATCAGCTTTTCTACAGAGCGAACCTTGTGATCGACCCGGATAACGTTAGGAATTTCAATCGTTGCTCCGCGCTCTCCAGCTGCTGTTGCTTGGAGATCACCGGCGCCAAACCCCAATATCGCCCGGAAGAAATCCGAGCCAAGCTTCTGAAACCGCAACCCGTTGGTGTCAAAGCTTTCAGCCCCACCGCCGATAAAGTGCTCCTCGGTCATCTGACCTGGTCTTATGCGCCAATATGTCAGCCGATCAAATACAAAGAACATCAATAGCCAAATGACCAGAAGACCTGTCGAAAACACGAGATAGAAGCCGGTGTTCATGTGCACCCACAGGTGCGGGATTACCTTTGCGATATTGTCCCACCAGCCGAACCAAGCGAACAAAACAACGATAAAGCCGGCAGTGAGCAATGCCACAACGGAATTTACTCCGCGCAGTCGGACGTTGGTAAAAACAATCAATAGCAGAAGAATCGCGAGGTAAGTAAGGCCGACCGCTGAACTGGGCCGGGCTCCTTCAGCAGTAGCCAGGAACTTCTCCTGTCCGGCGTTGAGAATCGCGAAGACAAATCCGAACGCCCAAGCGGGCCACCAGTAAAGAAGGGTCGAGTGGCCGTAAATTTTGATCTCCTGCAGGCCGGCAGTATCGGGCAGTGTCGCTGCAGCTGGATCCGTTTGCTCGATCTTGGGCTCTTGTGTCATGGCTTGGTCCCCTCGATGGTTCAGTTGGCAATGGCGGATTATAACTTAGTTCGATGGGAAATCTAAGCCGGCGCCTCGTCGAAGAAAAGAGCTGCGTCCAGCTCATTGGGATCGACTGCCAACATCCGCGGAAGGCCCGGATGACCGGGCTTTGCATGCAAGTGGATCAAAGCCGAGATTCACATCTGTTGCTTCTACAGGAATGATAGAAGGGGGCACGTGTGCCCTCTGTTCAGTGTAAGACTTGGGGCCCATTCAAGAGGGAGGACACGACAATGGCTGATCAAAAGTCTGCTGATGGACCTACTGAGAAAAGGCGGGACTAAGCATTTCGGGTCCGCTACTGAAGCTACAGCGGACGACAGCGACGCTCGAAGAGATCGATGATCGTTGCATGGTTGAAATGACTGCTATTTGATCTTTGCGGACATGTGCGAAGATCAAACAGTTTCTTCTCGAAATGCCGCCTAATGGGATGGACCGGAAAGGCTGAAATTGAGCACATATCGTCCGCGTATCCCTCGATAGCGAACCTAACAATAGGACA
>CAYWBS010000627.1:1875-2468 GCA_964456215.1 uncultured Hyphomicrobiaceae bacterium | reverse complement strand
CTACGAGATCCCCCCGTCCCTTCGGTGAAGGCGGAGATGTTCGCAATGAAGGAAATACCCGACGGGCGGCTGTGGCGGCCAATGGTGATCGGATCAGCCCTACCTAATGTGACACCACAACAGCCTTGAATCGTGCGCCCGCAATAGGGCTTGCCGGGCACATCCTCTTTGCTTGTCTGGCCAAAGGTCGTTATTGCAGTCTGGTATAATCACTATTCGTGGAACAGCGGGCAATTCCTCATTTGTTCGGCGCGCACCACATCCTGCACCTCAGAACGCATCATCCAGTTCGGCAGCGCCTCCCCGTCCTTCAGTGCCCGTCGAATCTCCGTACCACTGATGGGCGCGGCGGTTTTGCAAGTGTTTAAGTCAACATAGCGCTCGCATTCCGCGTCGTAGCCAATGGTGTCAAAGAATATCGGCTCGATTCCAATGTCACCGAGCTTATCGAACAGAGTCCTGCTATCGTTGGCGCCATAGAAACCACCCACTCCTGTATGGTCCCGACCAACGATAAAATGGCTGCAACCCATGTTCTTTCTGCAGAGCGCCGTAAAAACGGCCTCACGGGGGCCGGCACATCTCGGGTACGT
>CAYWBS010000627.1:0-1865 GCA_964456215.1 uncultured Hyphomicrobiaceae bacterium | reverse complement strand
AGCTCGCGAGCACGACCTTGCCCGGTGGATACAGGCCGTAATCGAGCATGGCTTGGTAACCGTCGAGGATGACGTGCGGCAAGAAATCTCCTCGTTTTGCATTGCCGACTACCGGGCTAATAAGCAGGCCATCGGCGTGACTGCGCTCCAAGGCGGCGAGTTGGACCGCTTCATGACCTCGATGGACGAGATTGCGGCTATGGAATCCGACCACCCTGTTCCAGCCTTTATGGGCAAAAACCGTGCGAAGTTGGGACGGCGTGAGGTCATAACGACTGAAAGGCAGGGGCAGAGGATGAATGAGTGTCACCTCGCCAGACATGAAATAACCGCCGCGCGCAAGCACGCGAGCCACACCGGGATGTTTCTTCGAGTCGGTTCCAAACCATTTGCGCGCAAGAAGGTTCGGATCGAACTGGTAGATCTCGGAGATATCCAGAACGGAGTGTTGCAGTCCGTCTTTGCTGGACAGGAGAACGCGGTCGCACTTCTCGAAACGACTTGCAATCTCCTTGGGAACAGCCAGGACAATTGGCATTGTCCAAGCCAACCCCGAAAGCAGCCGGTTGTTTTCGAGGACACTTTCTAGGCAATCCTTGTCCATGAATCCGGTAAGCGGCGAGTAGGTGCCGCGGGCAATCTGCTCAATATCGGTCAATTCATCATCGCCGACGGTGATCGACGGCAGGTCCTTGATGTCGAGGGCCTCGGTCTGTTCAGGCATACGGCAGACCAAACGCCCGCCGTGAGGTTCGTTTTCGATAAGGAGCGACGACCGGCGGACCCGAAAAGCACGTTCCCCAATATCACCCTTCTGTTGGAATTGCTGGATAACCTTGACGACCATCTTGGCGCAGTTGATCGGATACTGGCCAATGGCGGTTTCTGCGGCCAAAACCAAGCCATCGGCTCCATCGTCGAGCGTATTGTAGATATCGTTTACTTCAGCCCGGGTCGGCGTTGGAGAGCTTGTCATGGATTCGAGCAAGTTCGTCGCGACATATATCTTTGCGCCACAGTCCTTCGCTCTCTTAATGATCATTTTCTGAACCGCGGGGATCTGCTCTATCGGCACTTCCCGGGACAGGTCGCCGCGGTCAATCAAGATAGCGTCTGATTTCGAGGCAATAGATTCCAAATTGTTTAAGCCGCTTAAGCATTCGATTTTGGAAATAATCGTCGATTCAGCGCCGGCTTTTTCCCTGATAACGTCAACGTCTGACTCGCGATGGGCGAAAGAAAGGGCGAAATGACGGATGCCCATCTTGCGACCAGTCGAAATGGCCGCGAGATCCTTTTCGGTTAAGGGAGCCATCTGGAGAGAGCGCTGCACTGTGACTGCTTTATTCTGGCCGATCTCTCCGCCGTTTAGGATTCTCAGGATCACTCCGTCGCTTTTTTTCTCCACGACCTGCGACAGAACCGCGTTGAAGTCGATACTGATGAAATCGCCGACTCGGAGCTCTTGAACGATATATCCAGGGTAAAAGCTAATATTGAACTGATCACCGGGCACCGGTCTCGCGTGAGCGGTCAAGAAGCGGTTTTCCCTCACCGTCACCTTACCATCGACCAAAGCGCCGGTACGAACCTGCGCGCCCTCCGTGTCCAGACAGATTGGAATGACGGTCCGGGCTTGGACAAAATTCACGACCCGCTCAAGATCCTCGGTCCTCGTATGGGACAAATTTATGCGGAGCAGCGAGGCTCCGACACATCCCAGCCAATGGATGACCCTGTCATTTAGGGATGCCGGACCCAAGGTGCAAAGAAGCTCGATTTCTCCAACTTTCATATCAAGAGGTCCTCTCGCTGCTCCGGCGTATAGAACTTAATGTATTGAGGCACTTCAGGGCGCGGTCCAA
>CAYWBS010000626.1:0-2473 GCA_964456215.1 uncultured Hyphomicrobiaceae bacterium | reverse complement strand
TCATGGCATCGAGGGCGGCAAACGGCTCGTCCATCAATAAAATCGAAGGGTCATGAACAAGCGCACGGCAGAGCGCTGCGCGTTGCTGCATACCGCCCGACAGCTCGTCGGGCATTCGGTGTTCGAAGCCCTCGAGCCCGACCAATTTGAGCAGTTCTAAAGCTTTTTTGCGATAATCGATCTTCGGCAAGTTGAGAATCTCGACGGGCAGCATGACATTGTCGAGCACGTTCCGCCATAGAAGCAGGACGGCGTCTTGAAATACGACGCCAACGTCCCGGCTTGGCGCTACCAGGTCCGATCCTTTTAGTTTCAGATCACCTGACGTCGGCCTGACGAGTGCCGCCACCATCTTGAGGAATGTCGATTTACCGCAGCCTGACGGTCCTACCAGTGTGACGAATTCGTTCTCATTGATATCGATATTGATATCTTCGAGAGCGACAATGTCGCCGCTCTTCCTGCTCCCGTAGACTTTGCCGATATTGGTCGCAGAGATAATCGGCTGCGCGTCGTCGCGTCCGCCTGCGGCCGGACCCGGTTCCATCAGGACGGCCTTTCTCTTTACTGCCGCGGTGCCCACGGAACCATCCATCGCTCAATTATCTCTATTGAATAGAATAGCAGAATGCTCATGACTGTCAGAATGATGATCGAGGTAAAGGCGAGAGCCGTGTTGAATTGCTGCGTGGAAATCAGGATAAGATAGCCTAGCCCGGCGTTCGAGCCGACAAATTCTCCGATAACCGCGCCTATCACCGCAAGCGTGATCGCCACCTTCAGACCGACAAAGATATAGGGCATCGCATTCGGAAGCCGGATCTTTATGAATACTTTAGCGGGCGACGCAGAGAGCGCTCTGACCAGATCCAACAAGGCCGTCGGCACGGCTTGCATACCGGTCGCGGTGCTCACCACGATCGGGAAGAAACAAACCAAGAAGACGACAATGATTTTGGGGAGCTCGCCATGACCGACCCACATCAGCAGCAGCGGTGCAATGGCAACTTTGGGCACCGACTGCAGCGCCAGCAAAATCGGATAAATCGTGCGCTGGAGAAATCTCGAATAAACGATGATGATCGCTAGCGGGATGCCAATTACTATTGACGCGAGAAATCCTACGATCGTCTCGTAAAGTGTGACGCCGGTGTGAAACGGCAAATCAGTCCGCCAGTCATACGCGGTCTTCGTCACGTCGGTGGGTGAGGGTAGCAGCCATATGGGTGGCTCGGCCAGCCAGGCCACGGCTTGCCAGGCGATAACGAGAATAATAAGTGTGAGGCAGGGAAGCGCGATTTCGCTCAGCTTGTCGAGCGTCGACTCGCCTTGCAACTCTTTTGTCTGTTGTGTTTGAAGTCTGAGCTCTTCCATTTCGCCTACAGGATTGTGTGGGCTGTTAATGAGTCAGGCGCCAGCGCGGCAGGACGAGCTTTCCGGCCCGTCCTGCCGACTGCGGTCCTCACTTTATGCCGGGAATGAAGCCGGTTACAAAGACTTCTCCAGCCGCGATCGGGCGTTTAAGGTTGAAGACCTTGCCGACCAGATCGATCGTATTCTGCATCTTGGCCTCGTCAATATAACCTAGGCCATGCTTCTTGGTTAAATCATTGACGGCAATCTTACCGACCATATTGATCTCCCCTTCCGTGATCACCGGCTCGACCTGGCGGTGATGCTTGGCCATGATTTTGGCTGTCTCGGCCGGATCGTTCAACGCGTCGCGAAGGCCCTTGATGCTCGCGCGCACGAACTTACGAACCAAGTCAGGCTCGTTTTTTAGCGTATCTTCGCGCGCGATGATGCCGTTGGCGTAGATTTCGAAGCCCGTGGCGTCTTGGTAGTGCAGGACGCGGATTTTCTTCGGTGCCGCCCGCTTGGCAAGCAAGGGTGCGCCGACCGTGAACTGGCCGATCGCATCGACCTTGCCACTGAGAAGAAGGCCGACAAGCGCCGTCGATTCGGAGAACACCCACTTCACCTTGTCGGGATCAGCGCCGCCGGCGCGGGCGTAGGCCGGGAACAGCTTGAAGTTCGAGCTCCCGGCGGCGTCGGAGGCGGTTTTGCCCTCGAGATCCTTCGGCCCCTTAATCCCGGAGTCTTCAAGCACGATCAGGGCGTGCGGAGAGTCCGCGTAGATCACGGCCACCATTTTGACGGGCACGTTTTCATTGGCCCGGGCAAGAGCAAGCGTCCCGGCATCAGCAAACCCGATCTTGATCGCGCCTGCCGCGACTTCCTTGATAACGGTCCCGGAGCCGCGACCGCCTAGGATTTCGACATCAAGGCCCTCGTCCTTATAGTAACCCTTCTCCAGGGCTGTGAAATAGTAAGCGTGGCGGCCGTTGTAGCCCCAGTCCGTGGAAAACACGACCTTCTTTAACTCCGCTGCACCAGCGACGGGCGTTCCAGCCATCGTCATCAGCAACATTGCCAGGGCGAGAGATATGCCTTCCAACTTCCGAGATATTTT
>CAYWBS010000625.1:0-2478 GCA_964456215.1 uncultured Hyphomicrobiaceae bacterium | reverse complement strand
AAAGGGGAACGCTATGAAACTCGTCGAAACAACCATTATTGACACATCGGCTCGGATTCGCTTGGCCGATGCTCAAGATCAGCTTCAGGCGCAAAGCTGGATTGATTGCCAGTTGGCGAAGTCAGATTTGAAGCGGCTAAGCGGCACGTCTGCCGGGAATCTTGACGATTTGCCTCTGCCAATAGTACGGCAAGTAATCCTAGAGAATGCGCGAGCCTCAATTGACGAAGAAATCGCTCGCTTGAAAGCGCCCTAAGATCCCACTCACGCTCTTCTGCAAGAAACTGAGAGTACGTATTTGCATCCATAGGTATCCTCATGAATATCGATCTCACAAATCCAATTTTTCACGATGAAAAGGCCGCTGAGAAGCATCTGGAGGCTTCTCGTTGGCCTGACGGTGCGTATTGCCCGCACTGTGGTTCTACCAATGTCATGCGCATGAAAGGCAAGACGCAAAAAGGAATGTTCCTGTGCCGCGATTGCCGCGACAAGTTCACGGTGCGCACCGGCACGATCATGGAGCGCAGCCACATTCCGCCGGCGAAATGGCTGCTGGCTTTCCGTCTGCTGGCGGGCAGCAAGAAAGGCATGAGTGCCGCGCAATTGGGCCGCACGATTGGCGTGTCCTATAAAACGGCCTGGTTCCTTTGCCACCGCATTCGCGAGTGTATGGATGACCCAAATCCCGGCCCGCTTGGTGGCCCCAACAAGGTCGTCGAAGCCGATGAGAGTTTCTTTGGTGGCACGGCAAAGAACCGTGCATTTCGGAAAGAACGGCCCAAGAAGGAAGCCGTCATGACGCTTGTTGAGCGCGACGGCAAAGTGCGTTCATTCCATGTTGCCGACGTAACGGCCAAAACCCTCCGCGAAGCAATCGTTACGACGGTTGACCGCAAATCCTATCTCATGACCGACGAGGCCCGGGCCTACAAGAAAGTGGGCAAGGAATTTTCCGGTCATGGCGCAGTCAACCATTCGATTGCCGAATATGTCCGTGGTGGTGGTTTCTGGCACACGAACACTGCGGAATGCCATTTCAGTCTTATGAAACGGTCCGTGTTCGGTGCGCATCACGTCATCAGCAAAGCCCATCTTTTCCGTTACGTAAAAGAATGGGATTTCAAGTTTAACAGCCGAGAGATGAGCGACAGTAAGCGCACAAGCCTCATGCTTAAGGGAGCAGTCGGTAAGAGGCTGCGGTATCATCAGCCTCGTAAAACCGCAAACGCTTAAGCAGAAGGCGAAGCGTTTTCTGAGTTGGCGAGCGCACCGGAAATGAGGTTGAGCACATGCTTGGCCTCATTTTCATCCAACAGAATCGCCGAATGAGTTTCCCCATCCTGTATAAGCAGTCCTACGCGGCTATCGTTGCCACGGCTGATGTTCAGTGAGCGGGTCCGCTCCGCAATCTGATAGAGCCCGTTGTCATGGAGGCACAATATGGGATTGCTGGATGACATTTTGAAAGCCTTTGATCGCTGGGATGAGGGTAAACGTATGCGGGCCACGCCAGATCGCGTAGACGCTTTGGAAAAACGTGTTGCCGATTTAGAGGAGAAACTAGGAGACGAATGGCCTCCTGACATTTGCAAGTTCTGCGGTGAGCGTGCCGCGCGGCTCAATTATTCAAGCGCCAACGATAAGGGGAAGGTCGTGCAGCGCTGGCGTTGCGGCTCATGCAACAGTGAAGAAGTGAGAATCGTTTAGCAATCCGGCACTAAAGGAAGACCACCGCAAGCGTAAAGAGGATCGCTTTGAAAAAGATGATTATGGCCCAGACGGCAGAATAGACGAACATCAGTCCCACCACGATGATCAGGGGTGATAAGAGCACAATGGCGACAACATATACCCAGTCTGGCATTTGCTCCATTTTAAGATCTCACCACGAACCAGCCTATTTGGCTGACTTGCTTTTTCCTGGCTTCTTTTTGTGCTTGCCTTTCGCGGATGGCGTGAAGGGTTTAGGCGGAGTTCTGAGAGCACGCTGGATTGCTTTGTCCATGCGGCGCTTTATTTCTTGCTTGGGATACTCGTCTTTCTGATCGCTCATGAGGTGCAGCCTATGCCGAAATCATCAACTGAGACGACTGCTATTTCGGATACTGGTTTAGTTATCACACAAGCAAATGTCTACGGACGCGACAATACCTTCGTTCGACCTCCAGAAAACCACTCCGTTTATAATCTTATAGGGCGAATCGCCATCGAGTGGTCTTATCTGGAGCACACATTAGATCACATTATTTGGAAGCTCTCAAAAGTTCCTGGATCAAGAGGTGCTTGCTTGACCGCTCAAATGATGGGTGTTTGGCCGCGATTTAATGCAATCGAAGCGCTCCTAACACAGAACTCAGACAAATTCTTAAAACCGGAAAAGATCATCAATTCAATGAATACCCTCGGACAACAATGCCAAGTGATCAGCCCCCATCGAGTGGTCCACTTTCAATGTTAGTGCAGAGTTGGCCGGAT
>CAYWBS010000624.1:0-2479 GCA_964456215.1 uncultured Hyphomicrobiaceae bacterium | reverse complement strand
TCGAAAACGGCGAGATGAGAGATACCGTTTACAATGTCGTCGCTTCCGGAGACCGCCTTCAGGACGACGGAACGGTAGAACCGATCGACGCTCCAATCGACATGGGGACCGGCCAATTCAACACAGAAAAAGGCAATCCGGAATTGATGGGTGTGTGGACCGATCCAGACTTCGACCCCGGCCAGGAAGCCTACTACTATGTCCGCGTGCTGCAGTTACCCACCGCTCGCTGGACGCTTTACGATGAAATCAATGCCGGCGTGAAATATGCCGACGACGTGAAGCGGCAGATTGTCGAGCGCGCCTGGGGTTCACCAATCTGGCACGAAGTGAACTGAGGTCCATGAGCCTTCGCCTTTTAAGAGAGCCCTTCGTCCATTTCCTCGTATTGGGAGCTCTCATATTTGGTGCTTATGCCTGGCTTGATGGCGGGCGGACGGCGCAGAATAACGACAATCGTATCGTGATCGATCAGGGCGAACTCGACCACCTTACGGGTCTCTGGAAACTCCAGTGGAAACGCGAGCCGGCGCCAAGCGATGTTGTGGCAATCATTGACCGCCATCTTCGCCAGGAAATCTTCTATCGCGAAGCGCTGAAAATGAATCTCGATCACAATGACGGGATCATCAAGAAAAGGCTTGCGCAGAAAATGGAGGCGATCGCCGATGATTTGAGCACACTGATGCGACCGCCGACGAACGAGCAGCTAAGGAAGTATTACGAAAGCCGCGCAGACTTCTTCAAATTGCCGAAAGCCTATGCGTTCAGGCAGATTCTGTTTCTGCCCGATGAAACGAACGGCATGGAGGCCACGTTGGTTTCCATGCAGCAGGGCGCAGACGTCCCGCGCGACCGGATGAACAAGCTGTCGGTTCCAGTGGAATGGTCGCTAACCTCCACTGAGGACATCGACAATGCTTTCGGTGGAGGGTTCTCAGGAGCGTTGGACGACCTGCCGGTCGGTGAATGGGCGGGGCCCGTGCAATCCGGATATGGATCGCATCTCGTGTTCATCGAGCGGAAGGAAGAAGCGAGAGTGCCCGATTTCGAGGAAATCCGGGATTATGTGGCCAGGGAGTATGAATACCGCTCGGTCCTTGAAACCCAGGATCAAGTCTACGGGGAACTCCTCGACAAATACGAGGTCAGCATCACGGCCGAGGATGTACCGGCCGAAATCAGGGCCAAGTTTGCCAAATGATCGGACGGGTTGTCACGGCGATAGTACTGGCATGGCTCTGCTCGGCAGCATCGGCCTTCGCGCATGAGATCCGCCCGGCCTATCTGCAAATTGATGCGACGGATCCTGGTTCATATGATGTGTTGTGGAAAGTTCCGAGCAGAGGCGGGACTGTCCTGGACATCCAGCCGCAATTCGATCCTGCTTTTACCTTGACCGAGACGGGCGAAGTGGCCTTGCTCGAAGGTTTCGCGGTCTATCGCTACCGCCTGACCGGAGAAGAGGAACTGCCCGGGACAGAGATTGCAATTGTCAATCTGCCGCAGACCACGATCGACGTGCTGGCAAATGTCACCCTGCCAGACGGCACCAAGCATACCTTCCTGATGCATCCCAAGACAAACGCGGTGTCCGTTCCCCGATCCGCGTCGAAATGGAGCGTGGCGGCGACCTATGTCCGACTGGGCGTGGAACACATTCTGCTGGGGTTCGACCATCTGCTGTTCGTGCTTGCGCTGATCATTCTCGCGAAAGGCTTTGGGAGGATCGTCAAGACCGTCACCGCGTTTACTGTCGCCCACAGCATCACGCTGAGCCTCGCGGTGCTTGGATATGTCCATGTGCCGGGCCCGCCAGTGGAGGCGACGATCGCACTCTCCATCATGTTCCTGGCCATAGAAATACTGCGCGCGATGGACGGAAAGGAAACGCTGACCGGCCGCAAACCCTGGCTGGTCGCCTTTGCTTTCGGTCTACTGCATGGGTTGGGCTTTGCCGAGGCCCTGTCGCGGATCGGACTGCCGCAGATGGAAATCCCACTGGCGCTAGCCTCCTTTAATATTGGCGTCGAGCTGGGCCAGATCGCCTTCGTCGCAGTCGTGTTCCTGGGAATCATGACCTTGAAGCGGACCCTTGATGTGCAACGGGATTGGCCAATCGCAGCCCGCAAGATCCCTGCCTACGCTATTGGAGCGGTCAGTGCTTTCTGGCTAATCGACCGATTCTGGGGATTTGCAGCATGAATGGCCAAACAGAACAGCTTGACCGACGCCATCAGATAATCGAATGCAGGTCACAACTAAAGGGAGAAGAAGATGCCCACCCAAATCATTAGGTTGTCGTTTTGGATAGGCGCTGCCTTTCTGGCCTTTGTCGCACCAACGATGTTGCCGGCTGACTCTCAGGCGCAGGACATGGCTGTCACGAAGGAAGACATCAAGATTGGCGAGAAGGAGTATTCGCCCTATCTCCACCAGAGCTATCCGAACCGCGTGTTCTGGGGCGACACGCATCTCC
>CAYWBS010000623.1:0-2479 GCA_964456215.1 uncultured Hyphomicrobiaceae bacterium | reverse complement strand
GTGTCTTCGATAATGATATCAACGAGGCGCATGCCGCCAAGCGTCTCCGCCAGCGTCCAGGTCTGGGCTTTGTCGAGCCGCATGAGTGGCGTCTCAATGCTGAAATCCCTTTCCGTGCCCAGGCGGATGGCGTTGGCGAGCGCTTCCAGGGTCTCGTTTCGGCAATCGGGATAGCCGGAGTAATCCGTTTCGCACATGCCGCCGACGAGAACGCCGAGCCCGCGCCGATAGCCCAGCGCCGCCGCATAGGTGAAGAACAGTATGTTGCGCCCCGGAACGAAGGTATTCGGCAGGCCGGACTCTGTCATTTCGATCTCGGCGTCCCGCGTCAGCGCGGTTTCCGAGAGCCGCCCGAGTGCCGGAAGCTCCAAGCAATGGTCCTCACCGAGCTTCGCGGCCCAACGCGGATAAGCCGTTCTGAGAGAGCTCAACACGAGCCGGCGGCAATGGAGCTCGGCCTTGTGCCTTTGACCGTAATCAAAGCCGACCGTCTCAACCCGGCCATAGCGATCGAGCGCCCAGGCGAGGCAGACGGTTGAATCCTGACCACCCGAAAACAATACCAGCGCGGCATCATCATCAATTGGGGTGACCGTCATCATATTCACCTATAATAAAAAAACGCTATTGGCCGATCCGCGCGCTTTCTTGGCTGCGTCCATTGGGATAATAACGGGCGGGATACGCACCAGACAATGGCCTGCTACGCGACGCCGCAATCTTGTCCAAATGGGATCAGCACTTAAAAGGGACATTCGTTATGACCGCCATCATGGATATCATCGGCCGTGAAATTTTGGATAGCCGCGGCAATCCCACGGTCGAGGTCGATGTCGTTCTCGAGGACGCGTCGATGGGACGGGCCGGGGTGCCATCCGGCGCGTCGACAGGCGCCTATGAGGCGCACGAGCTCCGCGATGGCGGCAGCCGCTATCTCGGCAAGGGCGTCGGCCAGGCGGTCGCTCATGTAAATGGTGAGATATTTGACAGCCTGCAAGGCATGGATGCGGAGGATCAGCGCCGGATAGACCAGATCCTGAATGATTTCGACGGCACCGAAAACAAGAGCCGGCTTGGCGCCAATGCCATTCTCGGCGTGTCGCTGGCCATCGCCAAGGCGGCAGCGCAGGCCGCGGACCTTGCCCTTTACCGCTATGTTGGCGGAACGCAGGCGCGCGTTCTGCCCGTTCCGATGATGAATATCGTCAATGGCGGCGCCCATGCGGATAATCCCATCGATGTCCAGGAATTCATGATCATGCCGGCCGGCGCGTCGAGCTGTTCAGAGGCCATTCGCATGGGATCGGAAGTCTTCCATACGTTGCGCGGCGCGCTCAAGGATGCCGGGCATAACACCAATGTCGGCGATGAAGGCGGCTTCGCGCCCAATCTCGCCTCCACGGAAGAGGCGCTGGGCTTTGTCATGAAAGCCATCGAGACGGCGGGTTACAAGCCCGGCGATGATATTTATCTGGCGCTCGATGCCGCCTCGACCGAATTCTACAAGGATGGCCGTTACCAAATGACCGGCGAGGGGAAGAGCCGCGACGCCGGCGAGATGGTCGCCTATTATTCGGATCTCGTCAGCCGCTATCCGATCGTTTCCATCGAAGACGGTATGGCGGAAGACGACTGGGACGGCTGGAAGGCTCTCACGGGCGCGCTTGGCGGCCGTTGCCACCTTGTCGGCGACGATCTTTTCGTGACCAACACAAAACGCCTTGCCGACGGTATTGCCAACGGGGTCGCCAACGCCATCCTCATCAAAGTCAACCAAATCGGTACCCTGTCGGAAACTCTTGATGCCGTGGAGCTGGCGCATCGAGCGGGATACCGGTCCGTGATTTCCCACCGTTCCGGGGAGACCGAGGACGCAACCATTGCCGATTTGGCCGTCGCCACGAATTCCGGGCTGATAAAGACCGGCTCACTCGCGCGCTCGGACAGGCTGGCAAAATACAACCAGTTGATCCGTATTGAGGAAGAACTCGGAAACGTGGCGGACTATGCGGGAAAGTCGGTACTGAAAAACACGGTCAATTGACAGCTTATATTTGTGGTAATCTCCGATACATTCTATTGAACACACCGCATTTATAATTTGGAAAGCATACTATTAAATGATGTCATTGTCTATTAACCAATCTAATAATAACAATTAATGTATTGTTATATTATTTTAGAAAGCGAATTTCATTCTTCCATAAATACATTGTAAAGTTTATTTATACCGACCATTAACCTTCGATCACTATCAAGAACATATCGAAATTATGTCGTGAGAGTTGAGTGAGGCTTATGTGGTTTTCGTTGCGTATGCGGCATCCTTCCGGCGTTGTTCCACTTCTCGTGTCGGTAGGGCTGATTTGTTATTTCGGCTATCATTCCGTGCATGGAAATCATGGCTTGAAGGCCCGCTCCCAGCTCAACCAGAAAATCGAGCGCCTTGAGTCCCAGATCGCCGGATTGCAGGCAACAC
>CAYWBS010000622.1:0-2480 GCA_964456215.1 uncultured Hyphomicrobiaceae bacterium | reverse complement strand
TTGAATTTTTCGAGCACGTAGTCGAGCCCCAAATGGAGCGCTTTGAGGTTTGCATCATTGAGATGCTGCTTGTTCTTGAACTGCTCGAAAATAATCTGTTCGATAATGCTGATCTCGATGCCTATCAGGCCTGCGAGCGCGCCGACGTAAACAATGTTTTTAAAAAGCTGGCGCTGGCGTGGATCGTCGAATGCGAACGCACACATGCGCGCGATCGGGATGCCCAACACATGAATGTCGTCGCGGCCGAAGTCTCTTTCGAGGCTTGAATCGTATATGAAATAGCCGCCGGGAACGGTTTCCTTGACGTCTTGGGCGTAGGTTTGCGGGTTCATCGCCACCATGATGTCCGCGCCTTTACGGCGGCCAAGATATCCGGCCTCGCTGATCCGCACCTCGAACCAGGTCGGCAGACCCTGGATATTCGACGGGAAAATATTCTTCGGCGAAACGGGAATTCCCATGCGGAACAGCGCTCTTGCAAAAAAGCTGTTGGCGCTCGCCGAACCCGAGCCGTTGACATTGGCGAATTTGACGACGAAATCGTTGATACCGGTCATCGTATATATGTCATATTATGCACCTGGCAGGCGCGGCCCGCCTGAGGTTCCACATAAGTAAAGCGCTGCATGTCCCAGGCGCCGGTCGGGCAACGCTCGGCGCAAAGTCCGCAATGCAGACACACATCTTCGTCCTTGATCATGACCCGGCCCGTTCTAAGGGTGTCGGAGACGTAAAGATCCTGATCCTTGTTTTCCGCCGGCACGCGCAAGCGCTCGCGGAGCTCATCTTCTTCCCCGTTGAAATTGAAATTGATGCAGTCCACGGGGCAGATATCCATGCAGGCATCGCATTCAATGCACAATGAGCGCACAAAAACCGTTTGGATATCGCAGTTCAGGCAGCGTTCGGCTTCGAGGAAGGCCAGTCGATCATCGTAGCCAAGCTCGACCTCGACTTTCAGGTCCTTCAAAGCCAGACTCAGATTTTGATGCGGAACCGGAACGCGGCGGTCCTCGGAAAGGTCATTGTCGTAGGACCATTCGTGCAGCCCCATCTTTTGGCTGAAAAGGCTGGCTGCGGGCGGCGGGCGGTTGGTGAGCCCCTCGCCGCGGCAGAAGAGATCTATGGAAATAGCCGCCTGATGCCCGTGCGCGACCGCCCAGATAATATTCTCCGGCCCCCAGGCCGCGTCGCCGCCGAAAAAGACGTTCGGCAAGCTCGACTGCATGGTGAGCTTGTCAACGTCCGGCATCTCCCATTCGTTGAAGCTCAGCCCGATATCCCGCTCGATCCACGGAAACGCGTTTTCCTGGCCGATCGCCATGAGTACGTCGTCACAGGCGAAAAAGACCTCCTCACCGGTCGGAATAAGGGTCCGTTTGCCCACCGTGTCATATTCAGCGCGCATCTTGTCGAACAGCACACCTTTCAGCCGGCCATCTTCGGTGATGAATTCCTTCGGTGCGTGGTTGTCGAGAATCGGTACGCCTTCCATTTCGGCTTCCTCGATCTCCCAGTCCGAGGCCTTCATATCCTTGCGGGGCGAGCGGACGGTGACGCGGACATCTTCACTGCCGAGGCGGAGCGCCGAGCGGCAGCAGTCCATGGCGGTATTGCCACCGCCGATAACCACGACACGCCTGCCGATCTTATCGACATGTCCGAAGGCAACAGACGTCAGCCAGTCGATGCCGATGTGAATATTTGCGTCTGCTTCCTCGCGGCCGGTGATGTTCAGGTCCTTGCCGCGCGGCGCCCCGGTACCGACGAATAGGGCGTCGAACTGATCGTCCAATATCGATTTCAGGCTCTTGATCTCATAGCCGAAACGTGTTTCGACGCCCATATCGAGGATGCGGTCGACCTCCTCATTGATCACCGCTTCCGGCAGGCGGAACGAGGGAATGTTGGTGCGCATAAGGCCGCCACCTTGCGGATCTTTGTCAAAGAGCACGCAGTGATAGCCGAGTGGAATGAGATCACGAGCGACCGTGAGCGAAGCAGGTCCGGCGCCCAGAAGCGCAATGCACTTGCCATTCTTCTTGGCGGGGGCTTTCGGCAGATAGCGGCTGACATCTTCCTTGTAATCGGCGGCAACGCGTTTCAGCCGGCAGATTGCTACGGGTTTGTCGTCTATGCGTCCTCTGCGGCAAGCCGGTTCGCAAGGCCGGTCGCAGGTCCGGCCGAGAATGCCCGGAAAAACATTCGATTCCCAATTGAGGAGAAAGGCTTCCGTATACCGGCGCTGCGCGATCAGGCGAATATATTCCGGAACAGGTGTGTGCGTCGGGCACGCCCACTGGCAGTCGACGACCTTATGAAAATATCTCGGGTCCGAAATATCCGTCGCAGGAGTTCCGCCAGCTAAGGCCAAATCGATATCAGTTGTCATATCCCCCAGCCCGAATACCTCTACGGATATAAGGTCGTTCGAGACGACTCAACAGTGCGACATTTGGGCACGATATGCAATAATT
>CAYWBS010000621.1:0-2482 GCA_964456215.1 uncultured Hyphomicrobiaceae bacterium | reverse complement strand
CGCGTCCAAGCTTCGTAGATTGAAATCGCGTGGGAGTCATAAGGGACAAGAAATGTTGCGTATCGCGTTATCGTGTATTTGTCTGGTCTTGGCGGCTTCGCTCGGAGCCTGCTCGAAGGCGTCTGTGCCTCTCGGTTTCGGATATGGGACGCAGTCGACCGATCAGCATTCGTCCGGCATCCGTAAGCGGTTGTTCTCGCGTACCAAGGACGATAAGTCTGATAGCCAGACCGCCAGCACAAAAGCCTCAACAGAGAAGAAACAGTCTGAGAGCGCCGCAGCCAAAAAGGCTCCCACAGCAAGCGCTCCGGTGAAGACCGCGCGCAAGCCGGCCGCGCCGATTGTTGAGCATGAGGCCAAGGATGCTATGGCCAAAAAAGACAAGGCGGCGATGAAGTACGCCATGGCTGACAGCGCGCCCAAGATGGGCCACCAAGCGATGGCGATGGCCAAAACCAACGCCATGCCCAAGAAAAACGAGACCGCGGTCGCCGGCGCAGTGGAAACCGCTCAGGCCGTCGCTCCGCAGCCTCAGGCCAAGCCGGTCCGTGTCGCGAAGCTGGTTCCGCCGCCAAGTGCGGCTCCGGCGGTAAAGGCAACGGCGGCCGCGCCGCAGATTGACATTATCGCCGTGCGGGACATGGTGAACGCCTATCGGAAGAAAAACGGTCTGAAACCGCTTTCTCTCAATCCGCAACTGGCACAAGCCGCCGCGAAACATTCAAAGGATCTGGCAAGTCTGGACAAGATTTCCCATTTCGGGTCCGATGGGTCAAATCCCTGGCAAAGAGTTGAACGCACGGGCTACAAGCCGAAATTGGCGGCCGAAAATGTCGGTACCGGCCAGCGGAATTTTCGCGAAGTGTTAAAGGGCTGGACGGAAAGTCCGAGCCATAACGAGAACCTGTTGCTACCGGACGCCAAACATATGGGCATCGCCTTGGTCCACGACCCTAAATCGAAAAACAAAACGTTTTGGACGCTTATACTGGGCGCCACCCTGTAAAGCTCTCGTCCCGGTTGACTTAACCGATAAGCCCGGCGATCCAGGTCGCCGGGCTTTCTGCCGGCCAACGCGCTTGCCGCCGGATTGAGACCGGATCGATCTGAATCCGGCGGCCTGTTTCAATGAAGTCAGGTATTTCCAGTGCCGCCATGCAGTCCTCGGCGCAGTTCCGAAGCGACGCTGGACCAGGCGGAAGCTCTGCCCGTATCCCCCAACATTTGGTGTTCCAGCGCAAAAAACGCGGCGATTTCGGCAGCGTTTGCGCCATGCTTGCACTCCAGAAGGCGCGCCATGGCCTTGAACTCGCCTTCGGAAAAACTGCCGCCACAGTCTGGTCCCTCAAAATTCCAAGCACTCATTGATCTGTCTCCTCGTGAAGCCAGTTCATAAGAGCAATTTCGGCGCCAAGCGCAAATGTATCAATCTGATACAGCCTGTTTGGCCTATTACTGGTAATGGCGGATGGATAGTTGCGTTTCGCCCTTGCGGAGATTGCGGCCACCGGTATTTCCGGCCGGTTCCAAATTGGCAAAAAATCAGACGGGCACGATTTCGGTTTCGGCATCCGCCAGGCCGGGAGGTCTGAGGCCGAAGAGATCGTGCAGGACCAGATTAACTTGATCGGCAAAAAATGGTTTGTAGAGAAAGGCCTGAACGCCTTGCGCTTTCGCGGTCTCCAACAGCGCCGCAGTGTGGTCGGCGGTCATCAGCACGACCTGGACGCGGGGATTTCTCTTGCGCAACAATTCGAGTGTCTCGAAGCCGTCGATGCCAGGCATATTGATGTCCAGAAAAACAATGTCGTGTTTCTTCTGCTCATAGGCGGCGATGGCGGAGGCCCCGTTGTCGGCTTCGTCGAATTCAAAATTGAAAATGGTCCCGCTCAGAACCTTCCTTATAACCTTGCGGGTCGTCGCCGAGTCGTCGACGATAAGCACGCGGGTCGGCTTCTTTACGCGGATACAGCACTCGAGTGTCGCCGCAACATCTGCGGCCTCAAAGGGCTTGACGAGATACTCATAGGCGTTGAGGGCCCGGGCGAGGTCCCGGTTTTCCGCGGTCATTTCGCCAGACATGATCACCACGAACGCTTCGCTGCCGAGTTCGCGCGCCTGCGTCAGCGCGTCCATGCCTGTCAAACCAGGCAAATTCACATCAATGAAGGAAAGGTCATAGTCGAACTGCGATAAGTGCTTGAAACAGTCGGCACCGTTATCCGTCTCTTCAATAAAGACATTGGCCGCCGTGGAAGGAAGTGCCTTTTCGATGAACCCGCGAATGGTTGCGGCATCGTCTGCAATGAGGACGCGGATGTCGGGCAAATCAGGTTCGGCCATGACCAAGATCAAAATTCCCATTTGAGCTCGTTACCGCACTTATTACGGGAAAAAATGAATAAATTACTATTGCAGGTAGACTCAAACGGTCTGAGACCCGGTAGCGGGATGAAGGCGCGGCCGCGATAATGCTGCTTCG
>CAYWBS010000620.1:0-2484 GCA_964456215.1 uncultured Hyphomicrobiaceae bacterium | reverse complement strand
TGACGCCTGGTCCGAGATCCGTACTGGGCCTCAGACGCGCAAACGGCCCGACTACGGCACCTGGTCCAATGACCGCCTGCTCAAAATGGCAGAAGGCATGAATGATTGCGCCGTTCCCGACGGTGACGCCGGGCCCGAAAAAGACGTGGGGCTCGATAAACACATCCTGACCGATTTCCGTGTCAAAGCTGAAATAAACGGTTTCCGGATCGACCAGCGTCGCGCCCCCTTCCATGGCCGCTTGGCGCAGCCGCCTCTGCGTCGCGTCCTCCGCCCGAGCGAGCTGTTCCCGGCTATTGACGCCGAGCACTTCGTCCTCGCCGCATGAGACGGGGATGACGTCAATGCCGTCTGATCGCGCGATTTCCACCGCGTCCGTGAGGTAGTACTCCCCCTTGGCGTTCTTGTTGTCGATCCGGTCGATTAGCGAGAGCATAATCTCGCTTTTGAACGCAAAGACGCCGGAGTTGCAAATCTTAATCTTCAGCTCATCCGCACTGGCATCGGCATGCTCGCGGATGGCAAGTAACTGGCCGCCGCCATTTGTTACCAGGCGGCCATATCCGGCTGGATCTCCTGCTTCGAAACCCAGGACGACAATGCCCGCTCCACTATCGAGAGCCTCAGTCATGCGGGCCAGCGTCTTCGCCGTCAACAGCGGCGTGTCGCCATAAAGAATGATGACGTGACCCTGGAAGGATTCGATGGCCTGGCGCGCGGACCGAACCGCGTGAGCCGTCCCTAATTGCTCACCCTGGACGAAAACTTGCGCGCCCCGGTCGACAGCAAGTGCCGTCTCGCGGACTTCATCCATGTGTGGGGCAACGACGACCGCTGTCCGGGCGGCGCCCGCCGCCTTCGCTGTCGCCATAACGTGTCCCAGCATCGGCCGCCCGGCGATGGTGTGAAGCACTTTCGGCATCCGGGACTTCATTCGTGTGCCTTGGCCAGCAGCCAGGACGAGCGCAAACAATGAAGTGTCTGTCATCTCACCCATCAGTTCTCCTTTTAGACGTTCAAAAACGTTTCCCGCAAGTTTTGGGCCAATCAAGCGCCTCGCAACGCAGGGGCCTCGCGGCGCTGGCAGTAGTTGATATGTCCTCGGACAGCGGAAATGGAGGCTATGATAAAGCACCGCGCATTCGGTTATGCAATTCCAGATCACGCATTTACCAAAATCCTTGGAAAATATAACCGGCCTGCAATACCGGAGAATAGCGTTAACTGTTCCCCCCTTGATGGCCATGAAGCGCTCCGCGATGCCCGCCGGGGCCGATTGACCCTTTGTCACGACTCAGACACCCTCTCACCGATGCCATTTTAAGCGCGCCGAAACTTGTGCGTTTTTGGCTAATGCGGGCTTTGAGCTATGCGGCTTTCCGGAAAGCGGGACCTCTATGATAGCGGCTTTTAGCGGCCTTAAACGGCTTCCGCCGTCGATTAAGCAAATACAGCTTATTTACGCCGCAACGTGGGCCGGATTAACGATGGCCGCCGTTCTTTATGTCATCGCCCTGATTGTCGGCAATTCTGCCGGATCGGATATTTCCGACCCCTACCTTGCCGGCTCGCAAACGGTTTCGCTCGGCGAAGCATCGGTCGGCATTGGCAAATCTCGGGCGGAGGCGATTGCGGAGCCTGAAACACGAAGAGACGCGCTCGTCCGCGACGATATTTATGAAGTCCGGGAACGGGTCAACATGTTGCAATCCCGACTCGCTGCCATCGAGACGAACACCAAAGAAATCACCGAACAGATCGCAGGGCTCGGAAATTCCATCGGCCCGGCCTCCACCGCTGCCCTCCCAGCGCAAAGCGCCGCGCCGGCGGGTTCCACCAGCAAGACGTCTGTAACGGAAAATCCCGAGCAGGGGTATATCGAGAAAGCAGGGGGCGATGAGAATGGCGGTGCACAATCGAAACCCGCCAACCTTGGCGAAATGGCCGCCGGAATTGCCGTCCGTACACTACCGCTTCCAGAGACCGGATTTGGAGACAGGTCCGAAACTCCTCCAATCTTGAAAGTCGTCTCCCGGCCGCTCGCTCACCGCATTATGTTCGGCGTTCGCCTTGGGTCGGGGGCTTCAATCGATCAACTCCGGTCTGACTGGAACCTCGTGCGGGGACGCTACGCCGCCTATCTGTCGGAGCTTGAAGGGCGCTATCAAAAAGAGTCCTCGAGCGGCGGCCGCGGCGCGAAATTTCAGCTTATTGCCGGGCCGTTTTCGAATGTCGCCGCCGCCATCCGCCTCTGTGCGCGCTTAATGGCTGGCAATACAAATTGTGAGCCAGCGGTGTTCGCGGGAAAATCTCTGTAGAATTGTTATCCGCCGAGGAACAAGCGGCCGACTTCCGGATCAGTAAGCAGGTCGTCGCCCTTCCCCGCCTTGGCGAGTTGTCCAGAGACAAGCACATAGCCGATATCCGCGAATTCGAGTCCCTTCTTCGCGTTTTGCTCGACCATGACGATGGTCTTTTCCTCAA
>CAYWBS010000619.1:0-2487 GCA_964456215.1 uncultured Hyphomicrobiaceae bacterium | reverse complement strand
CCTACTGTGTCGGCGATGTAGATGTGGCCGCGACCGCCGGGGCACTGTCCGAGAGACCGCCTTGAAACCGGGAATCCACGGCCGCTTAAGGTTGTTTCAATGTCGGCGCCGCGCTCGGGATGTCTTGGGACGATAATGGTCAACAGATTGGCGAAATCGGAACAAAGTTTTTGATGGGCTTCGGCAATGACTTCGTCCTCGCCCGGATGCGTGCTGGCGGCCACGAAAATACGGCAATCCCTGAGATCCTCTTTCAGCCTTTCGAGTTCCGCTCTGTCATATGGCGGTGGCGGCGCATCGACCTTAAGATTCCCGACAGCGATCACGTGGCGCGCGCCAAGTTGGACAAATCGCTGGGCGAGTGCTTCGTTTTGTGCAAGGACAAGGTCAAACCTGCTGAAAAGCGGTCGGGCAATCCCCGGCCGCCGGCGCCACCGCCGAAAAGAGCGCCGCGACATGCGTCCGTTAAGCAGGACGAGGGGAATACCGCATTCCGCCGTTTCCAATATTAGGTTTGGCCAGATCTCCGATTCCGTCAGAAGTGCCAATTCGGGCCGCCAATGGCCAAGGAAGCGTCGCACAAATTGTGGCGTGTCCAACGGAAGATATTGGTGGACGATGTCCTGCGATGTCCGCGAGCCAGCGAGTTTCGCGGATGTCACCGTGCCGGTCGTCAGCAAGACGCTTGTCGATGGCCGAGACGCCTTGAGCATCTCAACGACGGGCATAATAGCGTTTGTCTCGCCAATGCTCGCCGCGTGAAACCAAATGAGTCGTCCATCGGGCCGGGCAATGGTTGCCTGGCCGTATCGCTCTTTTGATCGTTCCGGATCCTCCTTGCCTTTGCGGATGCGATGAGAAATGATGAAGGGTGCCGCCGGCCTGGCTATCTTCGTGAGGCGCTGATAGGCGCGCAGCATCAATCCGGGACAAGCCGCGTCCGAAGACGCACATACTGCCGCCGGCGTAGCCCGCGCCATATTGGCTCCTGCGATTCGATAGGCCTGTTCCGTCGCGCTGTTGAGAGCGTTCTGCAACGTTCGGCGCGCTTCTTCACAAGCTGCTTCATCCGCATCGGCTGCAACTTGGATGGGCTCGCCGGCGACAACACCGATCTTCGAGAACGGTAAGTTGATCGTCATCCGGCTCCAATTATTCATGGCAAAATAATTCGATGTGGCAATCGCGACGGGAATAATCGGCCGTCCGGAAAGGCGGGCCAGGGCGATGACACCCATGCCGGCTCTGCGTGCCGGTCCTGGTGGGACATCGGCGGTCAGGGATACGGAATAGCCGTCGCGAAGCGACGTGATCGCGGACCTGAGCGCGTGCGCACCGCCCCGATCCCTGCCTTGGCGGCGTGATCCGGCGCCGCGCAGCAATTCCATTCCGAACAGTTGGAGCGTCTGGCCGACGATCTCGGCGTCTCCGTGGCGCGCCACCATGACCCGTACCGGCACGCCGGCCGGGCTGAAAGCCGGAATCAACAAAAATTGGCCATGCCAAAATGCATAGATTGCCGGTGTAAGACCTATGACGCGCTGATCAAATTCTACAGGCGAAAAAACGGTCTTGCGACCGGTTGCTCGAACGAGTTTGATGTAACCGGCTGAGAGGCGGCTTGCGACTGAAACGAAACGTCGTGATCGCACGATCTTTTTCAGCATGTGAGTTCGATATCACCCGGGGGTGGTTTCCTCGGAGACCACGGCATTTTCCGCCCGGGCAACCTCGTCCGTGAAATTGGCGCCGGGAGGCGCGTCGAATTGTGTTTGGTATAAACGGGCGTAGTGGCCGCCCAAGCTCAAGAGTTTTTCGTGCCGGCCCTGCTCCACGATTTCTCCGCCATCGATGACATATATTAAATCGGCCTTTTTGACCGTCGATAAACGGTGTGCGATCATGAGAACGGTACGACCTTCCATGAGTCTTTCGAGGGCTTCCCGGACTCTGACTTCGGCTTCCGAATCCAAGGAGCTCGTCGGTTCGTCCAAAAGCAGGATTGGCGCGTCCTTAAGAAGAGCCCTGGCAATTGCCAGCCTTTGCCGTTCGCCGCCGGAAAGCGAGTTTCCCGCCTCCCCGACATGGGTCCCATATCCCTCTTTCAAAGCGGTCACGAACTCGTGCGCCGCCGCGGCCCGCGCCGCTTCCTGGATCCTGGCGTCGGTCGCATCTTCAGTCCCGTAACCGATGTTGGCATTGACGCTATCGTCAAAAAGCACGGGCTCTTGCGTGACAAATGCAATCGATTGGCGCAGGCTCTTGATCGTGTGCTTACAAATGTCCTGCCCGTCAATGAGTATTCTGCCCTTTTGCGGGGCAAAAAAGCGGAGGACCAGATTCAAAACGGTGCTCTTGCCGGCGCCGGACGGGCCGACAAGCGCGACGGTCTTGCCGGCAGGAACGGTAAGGGAGAGGTTTTTCAATATTTCCTGACCCGGTAGATAGCCGAACCAAACCTGCTCGAAGACGATCTCGCCTTTTGTG
>CAYWBS010000618.1:0-2496 GCA_964456215.1 uncultured Hyphomicrobiaceae bacterium | reverse complement strand
GCCAGTTCCTGATGCGCTCATCTCGCGCGAAAATGCTTGACGCGTAGGCGGTGTGCGCGCCCGGGCCACCGTGAAAACTTGCACGACAGTATGGCCATTTCCCAAGGTAGCCAGGCAATGATGGTGGGGGGCTTTGCGAGAGGAGCTGTCCGTCTGATTTTGGCTGTTGGCGACTTCTTCGCAAGCGAAGCTGAATGTCCTCTCTGGGTCAAAAGCGGACATTGGAGCGTCCGTCAAGGATGTCCGCTTTACCCGCGAAAGCGGACCTTTGGTGAGCCACAAGAAATATGGTTTGACAGGCAAGAGAAGACTCACCGCCGGCACGAGGGCTCGTCAACTCATTGGGTGGTGGATCGGTGACATGGGACGTCGCCCGGTTTCACTTAACCAGCGCGAACGTAGACCGCATTTCGGAGATGACACTATTCCCGCGAAGGACCTCGGCGCGCCCCTGATATTGACCAGCGGGCCACGAAGATGAGGACCGCCGTTTTTTGACGTAAGCCATGTATGACGCCTTGTGGCGTTTGAGCGGTTTGCTTATGCTTTTGACGCGGAAACCTCCCGGCCCTTCAATGGCAAGGCGGATGCGGTTAACTCTGAGAAGGTTTATGAAACGGGCAACCAACAGAAGCTGTCCGCTTGCTTTTTGGGGCTGAGGGCCAACATGGTCGCGCTCGAGGGCGTCCAAATCCGGCAAGGCGTCCGAAAAACTCAAGGCGAAAACTTCGCCGTTCTGGTAGCCGAGGACCTTGGCTGCACCCTCTTCCCAAAGACCGTCGGTTTGTCCCGAAGGGTCGTCGCATAGAGCATCCTGGCTCCGTCCCGTGAAGGGGTCGATCATCTTACCATTGTGGCGAACCGACAAATGGAGATGAGCAAATTGGGCTTTGCCAGAATAGCCGACGTCACCAAGGCGCTGACCGCGCGCAACCTTATCTCCGCTTTTCACGACAACACTGCCGCCACGCATGTGGCAATACTGCGTCTCCCAACCGTCACCGTGATCAATCACGACACCGTTGCCGCATTCCCGGCCTTTGAGAGCCTTTCTGCTCGCCGCCTTGGGTAAGATGTCTGCCATCCCGTCACGCACCCGTTTTACGGTACCATCCGCAGCGGCGAGTACACCAACCCCGATTTTAGACTGTGCGGCTGAGTGGAGACGGAAGTCAGTCCCTTTGTGCCCCTGGTAGGTCGCGCTTCCACACATGTAATCGCGAACGCCAGGACCGGGGTCAACATCCACATAGCTTTGGATGAAGCACGTCTGGCTAAACTCGCATGTGACCGGCAATGAGAACCGCGGTGCCCCGCCGGCCTTTGTCTGAACGGTGGAACCGATGAGGTTCGTCAGGAGCGCCATCGGTGCGCCGAAGAACACAATGCTGCGGAAAATCCATCTCGCCATGGCGTATTCACCGAACAAGAATTCAGAAACAGGTCGACCTGGCGCTGAGGCGATCCCTCAGACGGGTCTGATGAGCCGGGACGGGGTGACCAGGCGCAATGCCAGTCGGGTCGCCCCTCGACAATTATATCTTTGGCGTGTCGGAGCAATAGAAACCGACGGAGCGGAGTGGGTGTTCGGCGGAATCACCCAATGTCCGCATTGGGTTAGAACCAGACCTTGGCGCATGCGCTGGAAGTGTGCGCTTTACGCACGAAAGCGGACGCACCTTAGGGCGATACTATCAGGCACTTGATCATTGCTTGCTCTGTTAGACAGAGCAGTTATTCGCCCCTGCACGCCAGAGATTTGGCTTGGCTCAGGTTGTTGCTATGGGGAATTCTGCAGGGCGTCGGACCGGCGACCAATCTGAAGGCATTCCGTGTGCCAGGTGGAGGTGGAGGTGCGCGGTCGATAGCGAGGAACACGTTCACGAGCACGGCCAACCCGACGCCCATCGTAACGACTCGGCTGATTGTGTGAGGTGCTTTTGGACCTCGTGCACGCGCTACGCTTGATTGCGTGTCAAGTCTGTATGTGTGCCCTGGAAGGGTCATCGGGCGAGTTCCTCAACCAACTCTCACGCCCGATTATGTGTGGTCACCTAAGCTTACGCAGTGGCATTTGTCACATGGTGCGCCTGGCCGCTTAGTTTGAAGACTGGCGTGTGGCGGTTAGGACCGATTAAGCTCGATGAGATACTGAAGCCTTAATACGTCCTATTCGTTGCGGATTAAGAGATGTGCGTGCCGTGGGAGGCATCATTGAGCCCCCGGGGCGTTCGGTTGATGTGCCGCAAGCAGCGGCACCAGTTGTTAACTCAGGATCCGGCGCCATCAGTTGTTTGGCGCTAAATGTCCGCTTTGGGTCACAAACAGACATTTCGAGCTGCGTGAAGCATGTCCGCTTTCCCCCCCAAAGCAGACATTTTCCGGAAGTGCGCGCATGTCCGCTAAGTGCCAAAAGCGGACATAACGAAGCTTGCCCGACTCTGTGTGGTCGTCCTGGAGGGAGAGGACGGTAATGCGCGGCACGGGCAAAAAATC
>CAYWBS010000617.1:0-2499 GCA_964456215.1 uncultured Hyphomicrobiaceae bacterium | reverse complement strand
TGGCTGAACGACAAGCGGCTAAACATCAAACCATGGACCGACTGGACCTATGGCATCAACTATGTAAATTTTCATCCGATTGAAATTAGGAGCGGGTTCGTCCACGGCGTCAATCGCTTGGCATTTGTCGTGAAGAACGAATCCTACATCGTTTCCACGAAGCAAGGGTTCGACGTGCCGGATACACCAAATCCAATGGCATTGCGGGCGGAGTGGCAGGCGTTTGGCCGGCCGTTAAGCGATTCAAATTGATGCGTCGCGGACTTGCATTTCAGAGGCGCTCGACGCCAATTCTAAAGTGAGTTCCTTAGCGACGTTCCATGCCTCAGATCCGGGAACTTGGGAAATTGGCAAGCGCAGAGCACAACTCAGCTAACGTAGCACCGCAGCGTACGGCAGGCTCGTCTGTTCCCGCTCCCGAATTAGCTGTCACTCCGTTGAATGGCGGAGCGTGGGAGCAGCGTTGGCATCCGCTCCGCGAAGAGTGGGTGATCATTGCGGCCCACCGAAACGCGCGTCCGTGGAACGGTGAGAGTTTCGTCAATGGCGCGGCCGACAACGTTCCAGAATATGTGTCCGAATGCTATTTGTGCCCGGGCAACGACCGTGTCTACGGCGGTCGGAACGAAAATTACACCGGCATCTATGTGTTTGACAACGATCTGCCGTGCGTCAGTCCTGCGGCGCCGCACGAACTCGATCGTCTGCCGGGTAGCCTCTATCGCAATCGGCCGGCGCACGGCCTTGCGCGGGTCGTGTGTTATAGTCCGCTTCACAACACGACCCTGGCGGAACTCGACGTATCTGAGATCAAGGCGCTTCTGGAGGTTTGGCAAGTCCAATTTAGGGAACTAAGTGAGCGGCCGGAAGTCGATCACGTTTTGATATTTGAGAACAAGGGAAAAGTTGTCGGCGTCTCCAATCCACATCCGCATTGCCAGATTTACGCGACCAACTTTGTCTTCAAGACCATCACGACAGAAGTTGGCGCCTGCAAACGGTATTGGCAGGAACATCGTCGGGTAATGTTCGAGGACATTATCAACTTGGAATTGGTCGACGGAAGACGCATTTTGGCGAACCACGGATCAGCCGTCGCCTTTATTCCCTATTTCGCCCGTTACGCGTACGAGACTTTTGTGGCGCCGAGACAGGCGTATCAGAACATTGCCGAGTTGCCGGAAGGAGACCTATCGGACTTAGCCCACGCCCTGAAAGATGTACTTGTTCGGATGGACAATCTTTGGCAGATCTCGTTTCCTTATGTGCTGGCATTGCACCAAGCGACGACCACAGGGACAGTAGCAAACGGTTTCCACTTCCACATCGAGATTCACCCACCTCTGCGCAGTCCCAGTCTGTTGAAATACTTGGCGGGTCCGGAAGTGGGTGGCGGCAACTTTCTGAGCGACACTTCTCCGGAGCAGAAAGCCGCTGAGATACAGGCACAGTCGCTCGTTCACTACAAAACCGGCCCGACTTCACCTCCATAGCCACTGGCCAGGAAGTGGGTTGCTTCTGGCGGACGAAGTCGTAACAATATCTTTTTTCTGGACATCGTTGCGACGCTGACTAGCGGAAATCCCGCGACATTCTGGCAAAATGCGAGATTCCTGACAAGAATTCTCGTCAGAACTTCCGCTTTCAGGCCGTATAATTTGTCGGGCGGCGGAGCAGGTGGCGTTCGGGGTGTGCGCAATCGTTGCGAATCTGACCATCTTACGATCACGCCGTCGCCCTGCAACCTCTCGATCGATGATTGGCATGACTCATATCTTGGGGTGGCCGCTCAATTTAGTTGACCGTCTCGTTGGCCAGCGATTACATTGGTAATCGGAAGGTGAACGCGGCGGAATCTGCCGTTTCACGGGCAGGTTAGGCTCGACGATCGATCTTGAGTGCGACCGAGCGGGACGGTCACATTGCGTGCCGCAATGCCCCTTCAATCGAATAGAGTTTGCCTTCTTCAAAAGGCAATTTGGCTCAGAAAACGGCGGCGATGCGCTGAGCGGATCGACTAGCATCGTATTGCGGCCGAAGAGCTTGGTGTAGTCTTTAGATTCGGCGTTCGGTACGGCTGCCAATTTGCGTTCGGCGGGCTGGGTGATGACAGCGCCCGCGGTCGCGGTGAATCGAGCGACATGATAAACAGCGGAGTCAGACCGAAACTTCTTCGTACTCCTGACGATGCGACTTCGGCGCAGTGCGTTGGCGTTCGTAAGGGGTTTACGTTCGTAGAACTCTTGGTCGTGATCGGGGTTATTGGCATTTTGGTGGCCCTGTTGTTGCCCGCCGTCCAGGCGGCGCGCGAAGCGGCTCGACGATCTGCCTGCGCTAATAATTTGAAAAACCTGTCGATTGCCGTGCTGAAGTATCACGATGAACGGAAACATTTCCCGATTAGCGAAGACTTTTCTGAATTCGCGCCGAGACATTGTAACCAACTGTCAGGCGAAGAGCAGGAATATATCACCATCGAAGACGATCCATGGCGATTTC
>CAYWBS010000616.1:0-2500 GCA_964456215.1 uncultured Hyphomicrobiaceae bacterium | reverse complement strand
GGACGCAGGGGCGCAGCCACGAGCCCGCTAAATGTTGGTACGGCCCTCGATCCAGACTTCCTCGACGTCGCGAACGCCGGAGAGCGTTTTTAACAGGCTTGCCGCGTCGGGAGACACGTCAAACTTGCCCGGCAACAGCAGCTCGATTTCACAATTCGGCTGGTCCAGTTCGAGCAGAAAGCGCAATTCGCCGGTCCCCTTCCCTGAAATGCGCCTCGCGATTTCCGCAAACTCAGCCTCGCTGTCGAGGTAAACGCGCAGCCCTTTTTGCAGGCTGAGGGCGGCCCGATCCAACGCCTCGATACGCTGCACCCGCGTCTTGATGGTCTCCCCATCACGTTCCGCCTCTACATCGAGCAAAACGGCCTTTCCAGGTTCCAGGAGATCTCGCGACGCCGCAAGCGTGTCGGAAAAGATCACCGCCTCGAATTCCCCGGTCTTGTCGGAAAATCCCGCGAACGCGAAACTGTTGCCGGATTTTGATCTGCGTTCCTGGCAATAGGTCACGGTGCCGGCCAGCCGCCCCGCCGCCTGGCTTTCGCCGGCTTTGCGGGCAAAATCGGACCAACTCTCGACCTTCAACTTTGCAAGCACGGATTGGTAGGCATCGAGCGGATGGCCGGTGAGATAAAAGCCTACCGCGTCGGCCTCCCGGGTAAGCTTCTCGACAGGTGTCCAGGGATCGCATTCCGCCAACTCCAGGTCCGATGCGACGCCCTCACATCCAAAGAGACTTGTCTGGCCGCGCGCCTTGTCATCAGACGACCGGTTTGCCTCTGCCAGGATCCGGTCGACATTGTGAAAGACCTTGGCCCGGTTGGGCTCGAGGCAGTCAAAGGCGCCGGCTGCAGCAAGTGTCTCGAGGGCGCGGCGACTCACCATGCGCGGATCGATGCGGCGCGCGAAGTCTGCCAGATCCGTGAACGGCCCGCCGGCTGCGCGGACATAGCAGATATGCTCTGCCGCCTGTGCACCGATATTCTTGAGCGCCGCGAGAGCGTAGCGGATCGTATTGGCGCCAGGCGCGAACTCTACCTCCGATGCGTTTACGCTTGGCGGTTCGATCTCGATCCCCGAGCGTTTTGCCTCCTGGCAGAAGAGATTAAGCTTGTCGGTGTTACCGGCATCAAGCGTCATCGTCGCCGCCAGAAAGGCAATCGGATGGTTGGCCTTCAAATAGGCGGTCTGGTAGGCGATCAAGGCATAAGCCGCGGCGTGGGACTTGTTAAATCCATAATCCGCAAATTTCGCCACAAGCTCGAAGATATAAACCGCGCGCGCCTTCTCGACGCCGTTCGTCACGGCGCCGTCGACGAAGCGCTTCTTTTGCCGGTTCATCTCAGACTTGATCTTCTTGCCCATTGCGCGGCGTAGAAGATCAGCTTCACCAAGCGAATAGCCGGAAAGCAGCTGGGCGACCTGCATGACCTGCTCTTGATAGATGATGACGCCATACGTTTCCTGCAGGACGGTCCGCAGCAACGGATGCAGGTAGTCAGGCTCCTCGCGCCCATATTTCCGGTGGATATAAGTTTCAATATTGCCCATCGGGCCGGGGCGGTAGAGAGCAACCATGGCGATAATATCTTCGAACCGGTCGGGCTTCAGCTTGCGCAAGCTGTCGCGCATGCCCGATCCTTCCAGCTGGAAGACGCCGACGGTGTCGCCGCGAGCCATAAGGGCGTAGGTCTCAGCGTCATCCAGAGGCAAATTGTCCAAATCCAGGTCGTGGCCCGTCCGGGCGATTAACTCCTTCGCCTTGGCAAGCACCGTCAACGTTTTCAGACCGAGAAAATCGAATTTCACGAGACCGGCGGATTCCACCCATTTCATATTGAACTGGGTGGCCGGAAGTTCCGAGCGATGGTCGCGGTAAATGGGAACGAGTTCCGATAAGGGCCGGTCGCCAATAACCACCCCCGCCGCATGGGTGGAAGCGTGCCGGTAAAGCCCCTCAAGCTTCCGCGCGATCTCCAGCATTTTTGCGACAAGCGGTTCGCGGTCGCGCGCTTCCTGCAGTTTTGGTTCGTTGTCAATGGCCTCGGCCAGGCTAACCGGGTTTGCCGGATTGTTGGGAACGAGCTTGCAAAGGCGGTCGACTTGGCCGTATGGCATTTGCAAGACCCGGCCGACATCGCGCATGACAGCGCGGGCCTGCAGTTTTCCGAAGGTGATAATTTGGGCGACACGGTCAGCGCCATATTTGTCCCTGACGTAGCGTATCACCTCATCGCGGCGATCCTGACAGAAGTCGATGTCAAAATCCGGCATGGATACGCGCTCGGGATTAAGAAAGCGCTCGAACAGAAGACCGAAGCGAATGGGGTCAAGATCGGTGATGGTCAGCGCCCAGGCGACAACCGAACCGGCACCGGAACCGCGGCCCGGACCCACTGGAATGTTCTCGGCTTTTGCCCATTTGATAAAATCCGAAACGATCAGGAAATAGCCCGCATATTCCATGCCGGTAATGACGTCGAGCTCAAATGTGAGCCGGTCC
>CAYWBS010000615.1:0-2502 GCA_964456215.1 uncultured Hyphomicrobiaceae bacterium | reverse complement strand
TGATCTTGTCGCCGCGCCGCGACATGTCTCCCGGCAAGTGGGCAAATTCGCGGCTCGTCTATTCCGCCATCAAATGAATGGACTTGGCCAGCAAAGATACCTGGATTTTTTCCCCGATAGCTATGCTGTTGCGCTCGGCGACGTGGGCCGGGACGCTTAAAGTTAGCGGATCGGGCACATCGCTGACCTTCAGCGCAATGCGTGTCAAATCGCCCACCGTGAAGCATCCAGTCACCTCACCGGATATCGGATTTTCCCGCTCCCCCTTCGAGGGACGGACGCGCTGGTGAAGGACGACCTGGCTCACCGGGATAAGCCACATAATGTCTTGTCCCCTGGCGAACGCCGGCCGGCAGGCTGCCTCGATGCGTCGGCCCGCCCAGCTCAAAATTGTCTGCCCGACCTCAAGCCGGTGCTCGACAATCCGCCCTGAAAAAATATTGCGGTGTCCGATCAGCCGTGCGGCTTGCGACGATATGGGATTGTTGAGCACATGTTCGGTAGGGCCAATTTGCAGGCTTTTGCCGTGGTGGACCAGGCAAAGCCGATCCGCGAGCAAGGCTGCTTCCTCAAGACTATGAGTGACGAATAGAACGGGCACATTCAGCGTCCGGCGGAGGGCCGCGAGCTCGTCTTGCAGTTTCTTGCGAGTTACTTCATCCACGGACGAGAAAGGCTCATCAAGCAAGATGACCTTCGGTTCCCTCGCCAGCGCCCGCGCCACCGCCACACGCTGCTGCTGACCCCCCGAAAGTTCCGCGGGTTTTCGCTCTTCGAGCCCGGCCAGATGAACCCGCGCCAACAGCTCGTCCGCTTTTTGACGCCGTTTGGAACTGTCGCCAAGTGAGATGGCTTCCTCGACATTGGCACGCGCCGTCATATGGGGAAAAAGCGCAAAGCTCTGAAAGACAAAGCCGGTTTTGCGATGGTGGACGGCGACATTGATGCCCGCATCGGTATCGAGCCATGTCTCGCCGTCGCACGTAATCCGTCCGGAGGCAGGGGTCACAAGGCCCGCAATCGCGCGCAAGAGCGTGGATTTTCCGCCTCCGGAAGGGCCGACGATGGCCAGCAATTCGCCACGACCACATTCAAATGAAACGTCGAGCGCGATCGGAGCCGTTTGGCGGAAAGCCAGCGACAGCGTTCCCCCATCGCTTTGCCTATTGTCCATGACGCCGGCCGATTTTGTCGGTGAGAGCGAGGACCGAGGCTATGGAAAGAAACGAAATCAAAAGCAGGACCGCGGCCATTTCGCCTGCCGCCGCATCGTCGAATGCCTGAACCTTGTCGTAAATCGCAATCGAAATCGTTCGCGTCTCACCGGAGATATTGCCGCCGACCATGAGCACGACCCCGAACTCGCCCAAAGTATGCGCAAAAACGAGGACAATCGCGGTAACAGCTCCGGGCCAGGCGAGGGGCATCTCGATCCGCCTGAGCAAGCGCAATGGCGCCATACCGCAGCACATGCCAGCCTCACGGATTTCCGTGGGGATGGCTTCGAACGCACGTTGCATGGGCTGCACGGCAAAGGGCACGTTCGCGATTATCGAAGCCGCGATCAGCCCCTCGAATGTAAATGCAAGCGGCCCGCCGGTCAGCGCCTCCCAAGCCTTGCCGATCCAGGCCTCCTTGCCGAACACCGTCAGCAAATAATAACCAATCACCGTAGGCGGCAGCACCAGGGGCATGGCCAGAACCGCTTCCAGGAGCCGCCTGCCCCAAAACCGTTGGAAGGCGAGAAAGCGGGCGAGCAGCACCGCGAACGGCAACAGCAGCACGACCGTCCAGATGCCCAGTCCAACCGAGATCCATAATGCCGTCCAGTCCATTGGCAGTTACTTATTTTCGGGAGGCGTCAGACCATGGCGCGACAGGATTTTGCGTGCCTCGGCAGACATCATGAATGCAAAGAAAGTGCGGGCAACCTTTCCGGCCTGCTTCATCAGCACCATCCGGTGGTGAATGGGCGCATACTGAGATGGCGGAACGAGCACATAATTGCCATTCCCTTGAAAGGCCGACAACTTGACCAGTGAATAGGATAGCAGGCCGCCGTCCACGGAACCGGACGTCGCGAACTGCGCCGTCTGCGAGATGTTTTCTCCATAGATGATCATTTTCTGGATCATGTCCCAGAGCCCGTTATGGCGCAAGACTTCCCGGGCCGCGCGGCCGTAAGGCGCGTGAACCGGGTTGGCGATGGCAAACCGCCTGAGCGCACCGGCGTCGATCAGCCGCCGCAGGCCTTCGAGCTTGGCATCGACAGTGAGCGGCGAGCCGGTCGGGGCAAACAAAACAAGGCGGCCCGTCGCATAAATTCTGCCAGCGTTCAGGGCCAAGCCGGCGCCGACAATTTCGGCGACGTGGCGTTCATCGGCGGACAGAAATAACTCAAAGGGGGCACCCCGTTGAATTTGCCGCGCGATATTGCCCGATGAGCCGAAGGAAACTGTCACCGAATGGCCGGTTTCCTTCTTAAATGTGGAAACCAACTCA
>CAYWBS010000614.1:0-2504 GCA_964456215.1 uncultured Hyphomicrobiaceae bacterium | reverse complement strand
AAGCATTGAAGCGGGCCATGACGGCGCTGATCGACGATCCATCGCAAGAGGACAATGCCCATCCCTCCGTCTGGGCTCCCTTCGTGATCGTCGGCGAAGGGGCTAGTTGAAACTCAGTTCTCCTTTTCTGCTGCTTGGTTGTACAGAGGCAGTGTTCAGCTCTTTGGTAAGAGCGTGACAGTGATCTGTACGAGACCGTCGCCTTTGATCCGACGAACCAGAATTGTCCACGGGCCTGGCGTTGGATTTTCAATTTCGCAAAAGCCGAACTGACCTGAGCCGTCTTCCGCACAGACCGACTGGTCCGGATTCGGTGCGGCACCGGGGATGAGATAGAGATCGAAATTATTTCTCCCTTCACCGTCATCCTCACCATTCATGGCGACACGGAATTGCGACGTATCGACCGGAATGTCGAGAGTGTAAGTGACCTCTGATTGCGTATCGCTCAACCTTTCGGTTGCGCCTCTAACATGCTTGCTCTCGTCAATTACCGGGCGTGGACCACAGGCTTTCGTGGAGGTGTCTCCGGTGCTCACAGTTTCTATCCAATTTAGGTAATGGAAAATATTTGCGTCGTAGCTGTGGTCCCCAGACTGACAGCTTGATTTTCTGCCGCCCGAGGTTACACCGGCAACAATGAGTTTTCGGCCAATGTAGAGCCCGCCACCGGAGTCACCGTTACAGGTATTGGAGTCTTCGCCAGGTGGGCCGACCTGAGCATCATAGTTCCAGCATACGAGCGTGGTATTCGAATAACTTCCGGTGCACCTCGCCGTTTTCACCGACCCCAAGCGCTTGATGCCATAGTCATAGTTGAGCCCGCCGGTTCTGCCAAATCCGACAATCAGGCCGGTCGTATTATCAAGTGGCTTTGCCGCCTTGTTGATCGGCAAAGGCGCAATTTTCTCAACAGGTTGCGCGAGCTTGAGCACGGCGACATCTGCGTCGGGGAAATTATATTTGTCCTTTTGATAGCGAATTTCTTTGACATCAAAGATGCCGCCGCTTTGAAAGAAGACCTTATAGTTTGTCGGATTTGGATCTTTTTCAATGCAATGCGCTGCAGTCAAGAACGTTCTGCATCCGATGAGCGTTCCGGAGCACCATGCTGTGGCGGAATGTCTGTCGGACCCTTTAAGCAGGGCACCAGCAGCCACATAGTGGAAGGTGCCAACGCCATTAACAATCCGTTTGGACGCCCGTGATCGGCGGTTACGCGCCGCTCTTCCGGCTTCCATTGCTTTGTCCGCTTGCCTGGCAGTTATCGCCTTTTTCTTTAGAAGCCGGTCAACCTCTTTCTTGGTCTCCGCCACTTCCAGCTTATCGGGCGATTTTAGAGATCCGGCGGAAACAGAGTTTCCCGAAATGACTATAATAAGTGCGACGAATAGTATGAGATGCAGAAGGAACAAGTGTCGCAGCACCGCAAATTTGTGATGTGAACGCATCATTGCCTCCCCAACATGAGACCTCGACTTATATTTCATTGCACGATTTCTGCTCCGCGCACGAATAAATTCGTCGTAGCCAGAAGTTTCCTCGCGCTAAATCTCACAAATAATAATGTGCTTGAGATTCTATTATGAACTTGTGTTCTTGGCTACAACCGAACGGGTGTGGCCGTAGCGTCGGAAAGCGTCATAAATTGCCTTTAGTCAGTTCTCACAAATGAAGTCGGCCGAATGAGTGCAGCAGGTTCAAATACGAATTTTACGAATCTTGGAGGAACATCAATTGGGGTGGCTGCAAAATCGCGCTGATCTTGCACCAGACGCTTTGGTTGTCCAGCTTGCTTTTACGTCCACTATCTCATGAGCCTTGCAGATTCCCTGTAATAGGTAGAAAAATGGCGAAGAGCTTACCACGAGCGGCGTCGGCTCAGTGTGATCGCCACAACAACTCGATCGCATACACGAAATCTGTTGGAACTGCCCGCCATTCAGTGACCTGAAAATTGGAAAGATCTAAGGAGCTATCTTTCAAACTTCAGACTACCGCGCGGTGGAAATCATAGGAATTTGTCTGGGTTCCAAACGTATTGGGTGAGATTTTTTCGTCGGAGTTGAAAACTTGATCAGCTTCCAAATAACCAGAATCAGATCTGCAGGTCGTTAAGCGCAGCGTTTAATCCGGAACAGGAAAGATGTCTCTTGTGCGAAAGCAAGTAGGTCTTCGAAGAAGCGTCGAGTGGATCGTCTACATAGCGCTGCCTTTGATGATTTCGTTTCCATTTCCTGCCTTTGGCGACAGCTATTGTGAAGACCTTAACCGTGCGCTCAAGGATAGTGCGGGAGGCGTAACTAATGGAGTGATTGGCTCAAAAACAAGGCGACCAAACCCATCTCAAGACCAGCCGCCTCTGCCGCGATGGAAGTCACTTCTTGATCCGTCCAAACTCGAAGCGTGCATGATTGAAAACTGCCTGCAACGCAGTGAAAGCTATTGCGAACTCCGTTGCCAACGACTGTTTTCCGGTCAGGCGGAAGCACGCGCCCATTTCA
>CAYWBS010000613.1:0-2529 GCA_964456215.1 uncultured Hyphomicrobiaceae bacterium | reverse complement strand
CATGACGTCCCGAGGTATCCCGAATTTCCGGGAGAATATACCGGAACGATTCTTCATTCCCGCCAGTACAGATCACAAAAACAACTCAGCGGCGAACGGATATTGGTGATCGGCGCGGGCAATTCCGGATGCGACATTGCTGTCGACGCGGTTCATTTGGGCCGCGACGTCATGCTCAGCATGCGCCGCGGCACCTATTTCGTGCCGAATTTCACATTGGGGTGGCCGACCGACGATGTGATGGATTTTCTTGAAGCAGTGCCCATGCCGCGCAAATTCCGCTCCTGGCTTTACAGCCTGCACCATACAATCTCGGTGGGCCGTCATGAGCGGTTCGGCCTGCAAAAGCCCGACTACGGGATACTCGAAGCGCATCCGACGGTGAATTCTCACATTATCGTCTATGTGTCCCAGGGCCTCACCAAACCAAAGCCGGCGGTCTCGAGTTTCGACGGCACGACGGTACACTTTACCGACGGCAGCGCGGAACAGTTTGACATGATCGTCTATGCGACCGGTTACGAGATCTCCATTCCCTTTGTCGACCCATCACACATTTTTGCAGATAACGGCGTTCCAAAGCTCTTTCTCAACATCTTTCATCGAGATCGAAACGACCTCTTCGCCGCCGGACTGGTACAGGCAAACGGCAGCATCTGGCGTATCGCCGACATGCAGGCGCAACTCATCTCGAATTATATCTTAGCCACCCATACCGAGCCACATGAGGTGCGCTGGTTTGATGAATTGAAATCTACGGCCACCGACCCATTGCCGCGAAAAATCTTGCCTGTCGCATCCGAACGTCACACACTCGAAGTCAACTATTTCGACTACCGCCGGCTGTTGAAAAAATATAACCGCAAGTTTCGGCGTTTCGCCGGCAGACAGCTGGAGGCTGCGGAGTCCATTCGCACCGGTTCGGAACTTTCGCCGATGGCCCCGACACCCTAGTGGTTTGATTCCAACATTTGTATCCCATGTGCTGCACCCCCGTTTGCAAATGTTGGAATCAAAGAACCACTAGTAAAGATTTGATTCTAGTGGAGCTTTTGAATTTGATATTTGAATCCCGCTTGCGGCAGGTGTGCTATCAAATGTCAAATTCAAAAGCTCCACTAGTCACCGAAGACTGTGGACAGCAAAGGAAACAGTACCGGCTTCATTGAGTTGGGATGTTCGCAGGTACCTCAAGACGAGCTCGTTTTGGGCAGACCGCCCCACTAAGCTCTCCTAAGCAGTTGGTGACCTCGATTTCCCCCATCAATTTAACGCTGGTTTATGTGAAGCAACCGATAACAGTGGCCGAAGTATTGCCGAACAACATTCGAATTCTCGTTGCCGAGGACGACCCGAATATACAAGCTCTTCTCGTCTCCTATCTGGAGGCGGCAGGATTTGTTGCGACTGGAGTATCGACAGGCACGCAAGCCTTGGCCGAACTCCATAAAGGCGCAACCGATCTCCTGGTCCTTGACCTTATGATCCCTCAGCCCGATGGTTTTGAGATTTGTGAAACGGTAAGAAAACGCTCAAACCTGCCGATCATAATCCTTTCCGCCCGCGAGGCTGAGCAGGACAGAATTCGCGGTCTTTCACTCGGCGCCGATGACTATGTCGTAAAACCATTCAGCCCGCGGGAATTGCTGGAACGCATCCACGCCATTCTGCGCCGTGTCGGCGTATCATCGGAGCGCGATCAGGAACTGACACCGGTTTCTTTCGGCCCGCTGGTCCTCGACCCTGACCAAGCCGCCGCCCGGGTCGCCGGTGAGCCTCTCACGCTGACGCCAAGCGAATTCCGCATACTACTTTGCCTAATGCGCGCCCCCGGCCGCGTTTTCAGCCGCGCCCAGCTTTTGGACGCCGCGGAGCCGGGAAAACATGATGCGTTCGAGCGAACCATCGACGTCCATATCGCTAATCTCCGCCGCAAACTTTCCGCGTGGCCTGCACTCGCGAAGTCCCTGCAAACCGTCCGCGGCTTTGGCTACAAATTCTCACAGCCGACTCCTGAGATCTAGGTCATGAAACTCCCGCTCATCTATAAAATCATTCTTCTCAACATTCCTGCATTGGTGATCGTCGCCGGCGGCGTCCTGCTTACGGTTGAGTATCAGGCAGGCATTTATTTCGACCAGCTCATGCGCGAATATCACATTTCGCCGGAGAAGCTTCACGCCATCTTTGTTGAACGTCTACGCATTTCCCTCGTGTTAAGCCTGGGCCTGGCAGTGGTTACGATGATCGCCGCCGCGAGCCTCGTCACGTGGCGTCTCCTGCGGCCGATCAAGACACTCATGAATGCAACCGAGAGGCTTGCCGCCGGCGACTATGCGAGCAAGGCGGCCATCGAAACCGGTGATGAAATCGAGGAGCTTGGCAAACATTTCGACCATATGACTAGGCGCCTATCGGAACTCGAATCCTTGCGCAAACGCGTTCTTGCCGATGCTGCCCACGAGCTCCGGACACCGCTGACAAATTTACGCGGCTATCTGGAAGCGATCCGGGGGAATGTTCTCCAGC
>CAYWBS010000612.1:0-2529 GCA_964456215.1 uncultured Hyphomicrobiaceae bacterium | reverse complement strand
CACCCGATCCCATCCCGAACTCGGCCGTGAAACGCTCCAGCGCCGATGGTACTGCATCTTAAGATGTGGGAGAGTAGGTCATTGCCAGGCATACCAAGGATGCTGTGATCCTCATCGAGAATTCCCCTCTTTGCGAATTTCGATCATGACAAAAGCCACCCGGCGAGAGCTGCGGTGGCTTTTTGTTGTTGGGCAGCCGGTCAACTATACTATCGAATATGCACCACTGCTTAATAAGAAGGAGTCAGGGGCCGATATCGCAATGTCTTGCAACGAGCAACTTTATCAATTTGAGCTGGAAGCTGATCAGCATGCTCGCTCTCTGGGTCTCTGGCGCCTGCCGCTGCGCAGCGTGCTCACTGCGATTTACCTTTCGGCAGACCACCAGTTCACTGGACACCGATTCACGCGCATTGGTGAACGCAATCTCCAACGCGGCACCCGGATGTTGGAATGCCTATCCTACCTCGTCGAGTTTCTCGGCACATGCGACCGCCAGATTGGCAAAGACGTCATCGACGCCTTCAGTGTGGTCGATGAGTATGTCCTCGCGCAGATAGCAAATGCGCTGGGCTATGCGCAACTTTGCGAACAGATACCGGCTGTTCGAAAGGGTTACTACGCCGTAGAGGACACACCGTTTGGCTTTTGTCTCACCCACCCAAACAGGGACGTCGAGCAAGCAGAGGAACGGGATGTCATTATGATGGAACTTGTGCTTGCCTTCGACACCCATGCGCCACCCTACCCCAGCGCCGTGTTCGATCGCATGCTTAAGAATTGGCCTCGGCTTCTGGCCAATGACGTCATCAATACACTAAAGCTGTCTTTCGACCATTACCTTGAAGCTGTGCAAGAATTGCCGTTATTGACCGAGGCAGCTTACGAAGCAGGATTCGGCTTCAGCCGTGTGGAATTCCTGCGCGTCCGCGCCGGCTTGATGGCTTATGCAGACTTCTGTCTTGGTATGGCCGATGCTGCCGAGCGGCTCAGTGCACGGGCGTCCACTAGATCTAAGTGTGAGGCGCTCCAGCGCGAATGTCGTGAATGGGTAGCTCCACTACTAGAAGAAAATCATGTCCTCGGCTTGGCGGCGGCTATAGCTGATGTCGACACCCAGATTGCTAGACGGGTTGCATCCTATTTCTTGCTAGACGCAACGAGTTTCGATCATACCACGGCCGGTGAAGGTTACTTGCCGCCCTTCCTTAGAATTCATAAGTGGCTTCTTTTCTGCCCTTACGCGCTTAAGATCATGATGCCAGAGCGCAATCTGCTTTATGTCCTGAACAAACGTGACCGGAAAACCTTTGACGACCTCGTGTCAGGCCACTTGGAGCCCGCCCTTCTGGCAGAGGCTACGAAAATTCTGGAGGCGGTTCCAGGCATAGAGGTTCGCAAGAACGTGAAGTGGGAAGGTGGCGAAATCGACTTGTTGGTCCTCCAAACGTCACATGGCATGGCCCTGCAAATGCAAGCAAAAGCTGCCCTGTCGCCACAGGGCGCAAGAATGACGGATCGCGTTGAACGCCACACTATCAGGGCAGTTGAGCAAATCACTCGTTTTATGAGCCTGCCGCCTGCTGAACGCGATGCGATTTGCGCGCGTTCGTTTGGCCGCGCTGTCCAATCACTCGTCTGGAGCAGCGCTGTGCTATCCCGTTCCTGCCTGGGCACAGCGACTGCTTGGAGCAGTCTCGCGGAAATCGCGCCCATCAATCCGACTCTCCTGCGTGGTGCCGTCAATCGGATTATGGCTTCCGACGAATTCTTACTTGCCGAGTTACCTGTCGTGGCAGTCTCACTACTCGAACAGGTTGTTGCTCGCGCGGTAAGGGGCTGGCGGAAGGAGCGTTTCAGCGTATTCGGACGTGAAATTGAATTTCCGGGCTTGGACCTCGACTACGATGCTATCGCGGAGGATAGGCGAGAGTTGCTCAAGGTCGGCTGACCTGCTTAGCTGGGGTGCGTTTGGCACTTCGCCGGACGAAGTTTGTAACTCCTTCCACATGTTCATGAATCTGTGACGCCGGCAAGAACGTTCCGGGTGCCGTTGCAAACGCCGCCCGGCATAGGCTGATTTGTGCCACGAAATTTGTCGATAGGCCCTATTGGATGCTCGGATCTTCGTCCGGGCATGACGAAGTGGTGCAGGGGCCCGCGATTTCCTTCGTCGTCATCCCCCGGCTTGTCCGGGGGACCGAGTATCCTCCGAAATTTAAGTGATACAAGGACACCGCGCCCTCGCCGGACGGGGTTTGTAACCCCGTCCGCATGTTCATGTGTCTGTGATGCCAGCAGAAGGTTCCGGGCGCCGTTGCAAACGACGCCCGGCATGGGATGATTTGAATAACATCGTCATCCCCCGGCTTGTCCGGGGGGGTATAGTTATCTCCCACCATAAATAATCCGGGCACGAACCCGTTAGCAAGACTGGGCATCCGTCTGGTGGCGGTGCTGGTCGGATGTCTGGGAGCGAGACTGGGGACGGGGCCAGCCACAGGTCCAGGAACAGGGCCGGGATCAGGA
>CAYWBS010000611.1:0-2547 GCA_964456215.1 uncultured Hyphomicrobiaceae bacterium | reverse complement strand
TAATGGGATTTGCGCCGATCCATCAAACGCTTAGCCGTTCTTCACAGACGACTAGGATTGAGGAATTAGCGCAGTTCGCTAACCATTTTTGCCCTCAAAAAGAGCACGCTGTAGACAAAATCACAGTGTGCCATGCCATAGGGCAAACGTCCGGCCAACCCCGCCTTACATAGCCATTCGAACGCAGTCATAGTGTCGACTTAGATTTAAGCGGACACTTTTACGTCATGGCTGCAAAACCGAGAGCATCGCGTCGCCGGTGGAGCGAGGAATTAAAGAGGCGCGTCAAAGCGCTCCCTCACCGTGAGCGTCCGCCGCCTGCATTGGCTCAGCTCTGCTGAGCATATCGCCAAGGCAGCAATTCGTCGATCCTGTTGATCTTGTGATAGGCAATCCGGCCAAGGACATCGGTGAGCCAGGCTTGCAGGTCGATGCTGTTGAGCTTGGCTGTCTCAGTGAGCGTGTAGGCAATGGCGGCGGATTTGCCTCCCTTGTCCGAGCCCATGAACAAATAAATTTTCCGCCCGAGGGCTATGCTCCGCATGCCACGTTCTGCTGCATTGTTGTCGATGCTCAAGCGGCCGTCTTCCAGATAGGGCCGCAGTCGTTTGAGGCGGGTCAAGCCATAGCGGATCGCACCAGCCAATGCCGACTTCCCAGAGATCTGAGTGAGTTGAGCATGAAGCCATGTTTCCAAATCGTCGATGAGTGGTTTGGCATGTTCCTCCCTGACAGCCTTGCGCCTGTCCGGTGGATCACCACGAATGGTGGCCTCCAATCTGATTAAGTTCCGCAATGCGGTCCAAGGCCTCTTTGGCAATGCCCGGCTGGTCGGTCTGGCAACCGACGTGGAATTCGTCTGCCCTCTCAATCAGTAGGTTCTTGCTGACGCGGTTGGTCTTAGCGCCATTCATGTAAACCGGGTTCTGCGGCGATTGCGCGAGCTCAAGCTCATGACACTGAAGAAGGGCAAGGTGATCATTTATGATGCCGCGGCACTCAAGCGATTATCCGGATTTCAGGATGAGCAGATCACGGTACAGAGTTAATCATCCAGGCTGTGCAAAAAAGCTGGGTTACTAACCCAGGTTAGTGCGAGCTGGTTGTGTCGGGTCTAGTGTAGATAAAGTAGCGGGTAAGGGTGAACGGTCTACTGAGCCGATGCGGCAACCCGCGTTCGAAACTGCTCTTCTGCCTCCGGAAGCTTGGCTCTGCCCCCCCCCCGACTATCTGCCATGGCTCCCGGAGGACGTTGCCGGAGCGTGACTGATTGCGAACAGCGGTTAGCTCCGACATGAGGCGCTGCTCAAGCGTTCCGTCAGCATCGCCTGAAGTTTTTCCGAATAGGGACCGTGGCTGCGATCAACGCTCGTATCGGGGCGAGGTCCGTCCACTCTGACCCGTCGGGTCTAAAAATATAGAAAGGTGTACACCATGCAGATAATTCCAAAAGTACTTAAACCGGCCCTTTGGGGCGCCGTGGGTGGTGCAGTAGCGCTTACCATTATCGGCTTTACATGGGGTGGCTGGGTCACCGGCAGCAAGGCCGAGATTGTCGCCAAGGACAGGGCCGCAGGGGCCGTAGTCGCCGCGTTGGCTCCGATCTGTGTCTACAATTTTCGGCAGGGTGCGGATGCGCCGGCGCAACGCGTCGAGTTGACGAAAGTCAAGGCCTGGAATCAGGCAGAATTCGTGGAGAAGGGCGGATGGGCCAAGATGCACGGAACGACATCGATCAACATGGCCATGGCGCGCGCCTGCGCTGAGATGATCTTGGCCGACAAGTCATGAATTTCTCAAGTTTATGAACCCTGACAGCGACGTTGTTCCGGTTAAACGCTCCTTGGACAACAAATGACAATGGCGGTCAGAGCAAAACGCGTGACATTGAGCGTGAGCTCGGACTTGCATACGAGAGGACACTCGAATGCCATGGCAGAAAGACAACGGTGGCCGGGGCGGCCCCTGGGGTAGCGGGGCCACACCACCCGGTTCCGGTCTCGAAGATCTGATCCGGCAAAGTCAGGATCGGCTCAAGCAGATCTTGCCGAGTGGCGGCCCGCGCGGAGTTATCTTCCTTGTCATCCTCGCTCTGGCCGGCCTGGGCGCATGGACGGCTTATTACACAGTGCCGAGCGACTCTGTCGCTGTCGTGCAACGTTTTGGCAAATACCTCAAGGACGTTCCGCCGGGGCTGCATTTCAAGCTGCCGCTGGGCATTGATGTGGCGACGATCGTTCCCGTCAAGCGGCAATTGAAACAAGAATTCGGCTTCGCGACCCCGGGCGCCAGCGATCCGTACCAGACCCCTCGGCCCCGCGATGAAAAGCGGGAAACGGAGATGGTGACAGGTGATCTGAACGCCGCACTGGTGGAATGGGTAGTTCAATACCGCATCTCGGATCCCGTTAAATTCCTTTTCGAGGTTCGCGAACCAAGTGAAACGCTTCGTTATGTTTCCGAATCCGTAATGCGGGAAGTTGTTGGCGATCGCACCGTGGACGAAGTGATTACCATCGGCCGGCAGGAAATCGAGACGGAAGCGCT
>CAYWBS010000610.1:0-2548 GCA_964456215.1 uncultured Hyphomicrobiaceae bacterium | reverse complement strand
TCGCCTGCGGCGCGGCGCCGGGCCTTGCCGCGCCCTTGGCGCTGGATCGCCAGGTGCGGCAAGCGGCGAATGGAGAACCACCGAATGCCGCCACGACAAGATCAGGTCGACAGAAAACCGAAACAGCACCGGCCGCCGCCGGCAAGCCAGCCGCTTGGAGAACCCAGAAGGGTTGGACTGAGTTCACCCTGGATTTCAGCAGGGTCGCGATGGCAAAGAGCATTCCATTCTTTGTCATGGTGTTCGGCTTATGGCTCGGATTGATCTATTATGTTGATGTCAGCAATTTTAAAGGCTGGTTTTACGGCAACGGCTTGGTCAGGCATGGTACGAAGGTTTCGATCGGCACGCTGCACTTCCTTGCCCATATAGTCGCCATTGCCTTTCTGACATTTTTGATAAATTCGTTCATATTTTTTGTCGTCCTGGGTACACAAGACACGATCAGGACATCGGGCGCGACACTATCGGAAGTCTTCGAAAGTTATCGGATCCTCGGCCCGTTCATCCTCATCCCGATCGGCGGCATCATTGGAGGATTGGTTTGGGGATCGTACTGGGCGATGACGTGTTTCCTGTTCTCGATGCATACCGGCGATGCCTTCGGGGCTTTGGCGCTCAGGAACTACAAGCACTTCCTGCGCATGAAGTTCGAGCCGGACAAAGTCACGATCTACCCCGTCAAGCTCGACAGGGTGCCGGGCCGCAAAGGCTGGCGCCCGCGACGGACCAGCGACGGGCACCTGCCGCATGTGCCGCAGCTCCTGTCAAAGGCGCCGCTGAAGCCGAAATTGATCGAGCCGCCGATCGAAATAAGGGCCGCCGATGTCTGGCAACGCCCGGCGTCGATCGAAGCAGCCGCACGGCCCGCGGTTCCCGGGCCAACGTCGTCTTCCGTGCCTGAACCAATGATCGAAAAGGGCGCCGGCGGCCGAGGCGCCGCGGATGAACTCTTAATGGAGCCGAGGACCGATGGCCCCGGAGCTGACAATTCGGAGGACGGAACGCGGGCATTGGCCGATCGCGCTGATTTGAAGGACCCCGCCAATATCATCGCTGCCGTCCGTCAGGCGATCGCATCGGATATTCGCGCGGTCGCTGATCCCGATATCAAGACTTGGTGCGCCCGGCGGTGGCGTTACTTGTTCCTCGAAGAAGCGGTCAAGGACCCGGTGGCGCTCGGAGTCGCCACGAGCTGGGGCGACAGGCGTCCGCCGCGACAGCGCATCGCCGAGCGTTTTCTGGTCGACGGTGCCGGAGATTTCCAGAAAAGCCAGCCGCCCGCCGACACGCCGGCCATCACCAACACGACGCTGTTGTTTTGTCCGGGCATGCTCAATGGAATCCTGCCCGTGCGCGCATTCCGCGACGATTTGCCAAAACTCGAAAAGCGCTTTTCCATGCACGTGTTGCGCGCCGACTCCAATCCGCTGGGCAGCTGCGCAGCAAACGTCACGGATATTCTGAAGGCCTTCAACGACGGCAAGGGGCTTTCCGCTGCCGGCCACTTGCTCGATGACGGCGAAGCGACCCCCCCGGGCGACGTGATGTTACTCGGCTATTCAAAAGGTGGTCCGGACATCTTGACCGCTCTCGCGGCGCATCCGGAACTCGCCAAGCGTATCCGCTGCGCATTTTTCTGGTCGAGCCCCTTGCGCGGCACGGAAATCGCCGATGACGCCATCAATCGCTTCACATCCATCAAATTGCTGTCGGACAATGCACAGGCCATTTCAAGATCTCTGCAGGGCTTCGTGCCGGCGCGCATGAAGTCTGGCGAGGGGGCGCTGCGCCGCGTCGACGAGTTCGACATTCGCGCCTGCACCCGTGATCTCGGCACAATCGAGCGGGAGAAATTCCTGAACGGCCACGCCGGCCTGCTCGACGGCCTCGACATACCCATGTTCACGATCAGGGCCGCGACGCAGCTCGAGGATGTCCCGCTGATCCAGTGTCAGGGGTTCAAGGTGTTGAGCCGGCATGACCCTCGAAATGACATGCAGGTGCCGTGCAACCGCGCCGATCTGCCGTTTGCCATGGCGACCGATTTGGGCATCGTGCGCGGACACCACTGGGATATCGCCTATCCCTCGTTTGTGAAGCGCAAATGGCTTAACAAGATGTATCACGGATTTCCGAAAACCGCGGCGATCGTGGCGATGGTCGGGCTGGCGGCGGAACTCGGCCTGATCGATTGATCAAAAAGTTCCGGAAATCGGCGAATTGCCGACAAAGCCGCGGCAACGGCCGGCCGATCCCGATAGCCGGCTCTATCGCAAGGCGGCGCGGCGCGAGGGCTATGGCATGTCGCAAACTTCGCTCTGATATTCTTTTGATCTTTGCCCATCGAATGGTTCCTCGCTCGTTACATGAGAACTCGCCCGGAACCGACAATGCGTCCAGCCCTGAATGTCAGATTAAATCGTGGCTTTTACAGATGAGCATTGCCTAACCCTTGAAAAAACTGGTGACCCCGACAGGGATCGAACCTGTGACCTACTGATTAAAAGTGAGATACTACCAGTATTGATACCCTAGGATGTCATTG
>CAYWBS010000609.1:0-2548 GCA_964456215.1 uncultured Hyphomicrobiaceae bacterium | reverse complement strand
TCGTCAGATATGCTATCATCTCCCGGACTTCTTGCTCGCGTCCGAGAAGCAGGTCGAATGCCCGAACCGGCTGATGGGGCATGAATGTCTCAAGCACGCCCGACTCGATGATTTTTTTCCGGCGGTCAATACCCAGGCGATCGGCGAGCTCGGATACCGGGGCTAATTTTTTTTCAGAATTCGGTTTCGAACGAAAAAACATCAACGAGCACTCACGCTTGTGAAAACCCTGTGGAAAACATGCTAACTACTTAATATGTGGACGAAAATTCATTTAATTATGGCAACTATGTCAATTCCAAGGCAACCAAAATCTCGCAATCCTTTGAAAAAATTTTGCTTTTGGGTTTGGTGGAAAAATGGGCAGGCGGCGCCGGTACGCGTTGTCTGAACTTACGTGGCCTCGCCGTCCCATCGTCGCTGAAATGCAATCGGCCGGGGCAAACCAATTGCCCCGGCCGTTCTCAAAGCAGCCTGTACCGCCGGCGATCAGCCGGTCAGACGATTGTTCGAACCGTCCTCCCCAGCGTATGATCACATCCGCCCAAGGGCAACAAAGTCCTGCCCCTGAGATCGAGCGCGAACGCTTCCGAAATCCGGCTGCATTCCAAGGGGTGAGTTGTGGCGCCTGTCCGCGCCGGCGAACTTGTCATCGTCAGATACGCCACTTTGTCTGGAGTAGATTCTAGAGTGTTTTCGCATTTCGTTGAATTGCTCAAACACTAACCTTTCGATTTTTCGTGTTTCCGGACGGAAAACCGGTGTCCACTTTTCCTGGAAACACTCTGGCCCTTTGATTTTTCGTGTTTCCGGACGGAAAACCGGTGCCCACTTTTCCTGGAAGCACTCTAGGTTCGGCGGCCGTCATTCATCAGCCGACGCGCCCTGCGGCAATATCGCGCGCTTATCCGGTTCATCCGCCGCGCATAATGCCCGGCATTGTAGCGCAATATGGCCCCACAGATATCGCCTCCCGCGCGGCGGTACGCGGCGCCAAGATATCTCATGCCCCAGCGCAAATTGGTATCCGGGTCGTAAAGGCCGCGTGCAGCACCCCGATACCCGATTATTCTGGCTGTCGCAGGCTTGATCTGCATGAGCCCGACCTCGCCGGCCCGGCCTCTCGCATGAGCGCGATAACCGCTTTCGATGCGCACTACGGCATGCGCCAGGGCAATCGGAACGCCGTTTGCGCGCGCGTGCCGGGCAATAAGGGCGCCATAGCCCCGGGAAGCGCCGCCAGCCGCTCGTTTCGGATTCAGCCGGCCGGAAGAAAAGCGATTTGATTTGGACCTGTTCCGATATTCCGTGGCCGTTTTCGCTCCGCCGGAGCGTGATGCGGTTCGCCGGCTCGGGTCCGTCCGAGCCGACCGTTTACGCGTCCGCCCGGCTGTCATCTCCCGCGGTACACCGAATTTGCGGGCCGCGGACCCGCGGGACCTCTGCGGCGAACCGAGACTTGCCTCCGGGCGATGTCGCCGCGTCGAATTCAGTTTATGGTCGACTAAACCGCCCGAACGGCCCTCGGCGATTTGCCTGGCGAATTCCGGAAAGGTTTCTCCAAGATTGGATTCGGCATGAACCGGCCCATGGATGACCGCCGCGCCCAGGTTGACAGTTATTATGCACGCAAGCATGCGCGGACACTTGTACAACATACGCTGCCTCCAATTGTCATTTGTCCTGGAACAAGTGTGTTCGCTGTTTGGGAAATGGCTGCCCGTTGAGAGCCCGGCTGCCGAACGACGACCAGACTTTCAAAAGATCAAAGGGATGTGACGTGCGCCTAGGCAGGCGATTGTCACAGTGGAAGAGGCGAGAACCGTCGCCTGACGTTGACCGTTTAGCGGAGAGATTAAGGCAAAATAATGTTCAGGCGCGCCGTTTTGCCGCCCCTGGACCTTGGTGGAGATGGTTCTGAAGATCCGCCATCTCGGCGCCGCCGGTTCAAGGCACAATGATGACAAGTCTCACTCTTCCCCGTGAAGCGGACCCGGGCCGGTTTCCGCGGAGTCCGTATCCGTCAGGATCAATGCCAGCACTTCGCGGGTTGAGCGATCAGCGACACCGTCCACTCGTGCGGGGCGAAAGTGGCGCTGGAAGGCACGGACGGATTTCTCCGTTTCCGCGTCATAATGTCCGCTGGCGGCAAGCCCATACCCAAAGTCTCTGAGGCGGACCTGAAGCTCCATGACCTCGTCGCCCTGATCTCCCATGGCGAGCCCCCTGCCGGAACCAGTGGAAATTTGTTCCGCCCACAGGCCGATCCCGGCGCGATGAAGCCTCTCCCAGTCAAACTTCTCCCCGGGATCGATCTTGCGCCCCGGCGCGACATCGGAATGGCCAAGGACGCGGCGGGCAGGGATCGAATGACGGGAAAGGATATCCAGGCAAAGCCGTTCGACCCCTCGCATCTGCGCGTCGGGAAAGTCTGGATAGCCCAAATCGTGGCCACGGTTGTGTATTTCGATGCCGATAGAACAGGAGTTGATATCGGTCTCCCCCGCCCAATTGGCGACGCCGGCATACCAGGCGCGTTTGCTCTCCG
>CAYWBS010000608.1:0-2551 GCA_964456215.1 uncultured Hyphomicrobiaceae bacterium | reverse complement strand
TGGTTTGACGGCCGACGGCTCACTCCTGGGAAATTACCTCGCGGGACGGTATGCCCGCACGCAGCGTGATACGCGGGTTGCCGTTGAGTTTTACCAAAGCGCCCTTAAGAAAGACCCGACGAATGACGTCATTCTGGAGCAGGCCTTTCTATTGGCTGTGACCGCTGCAGATTGGCAGCAAGCTGCGGAGCTCGCCGAGCGCGTAGTTCTGCGCGAGCCGTCGCACCGAATAGCGCGGCTTTTCCTTGGCATTCAGGCGTTCCAGAAAGGGACTACGCCAAAGCTCACACCCACTTCAAATCCGCTGGAAAAGGCCCAATAGCGGAGTTAACGATAGCGCTTTTGCGGGCATGGACTTTCGCGGCCGAAGGCAAAACGAAAAGTGCTTTGCACTTGGTCAAACCCACTGGCCAGGCGCAATGGACGAAGTATTATAAGCGGTATCACCGGGCACTCATCGCCGATTTGGGTTCCGACAGGAAAACCGCGCTCGCCGAATTTCGGCAGATCTTTAACAGCGATCCCAAAACGCTGCGGGTGGCGCTTGCTTATGCCCGTCATGCGGCGGCGTCTCGGAACCTGCGGCTCGCCAAACAAGTTCTCGACAAGCATATCAGCAGGGCTGGGCCGCATCCGGAATCCGTGGCGCTGATGGATATCATCAACTCGGGAAGACAGCCCGGGCGCCTCATCGCAACGCCGGCGGCGGGTCTTGCTGAAGTCTTTTACGGATTGGGCGATGCCTTGACCAGCGAAGGCGGCGTCGATATCGGGACGATCTATCTGCAATTCGCCATCAAGCTCAGGCCGGATTTTCCGCTTGCTTATGCGTCGCTGGCTCATGTGTACGAGCAGAATGAAAAATATGACCACGCCATCGAGACATATAGCCGAATCCCGGAGGCTTCGCCATTGTGGGCGCGGGTGCAGATTCGCAAGGCCTTCGACCTCAATTCGCTCGACCGGGTCGACGAATCGCGAAAACTGCTTATGGGACTTCTGGGCACGCAAAAGGAGAAAGTTCAGACGCTGGACGCGCTGGGCAGGATAATGCGGGCGCGGAAACAATATGAAGAAGCGGTCAGGTATTACAGCCAGGCGATTTCCCTCCTCAAGACCTCTGACAAGGATAATTGGAATTACTATTATGCAAGAGGCGTTTGTTATGAGCGGCTCAATCAGTGGGACAAGGCAGAGGCAGATCTCCAGAAAGCTCTGCAACTCGACCCGGACCAACCGCTGACCTTAAACTATCTCGGCTATTCATGGGTTGATCAAAACAAGCATCTCAAACGGGCGATGGCGTATATTCGAAAGGCCGTCAAACTTAAGCCGAACGATGGATATTTTGTCGATAGCCTGGGCTGGGCGCACTACCGTTTGGGCGAATACAAGCCGGCGGTGAAGTATCTGGAAAAGGCTACCGAATTGCGCCCCGACGATTCCGTTATCAACGATCATCTTGGCGACGCCTTTTGGCGCGTCGGCCGGCGCCTCGAAGCCAGATTTCAATGGAGCCAGGCGCTTACCCTTAATCCGGAGCCTGAAGCAGTTATAAATATCAAGAAGAAGCTGAAAGACGGCCTTCCTGACTTAGCTGAGGTCAAGGAAGTCGCCAACAGCCGGCAGGACGGCAAGCCTGGCAAGTAGATCTGAGCAGGTAGATTCATGAAGGTGTCGTTGCGCCGTGGCTGATGACTGTCATTCGCGAAATCGCTGCGGCTAAGGTCAATCTCACGCTCAAGATCTTCGGCCGGCGGCCGGACGGATATCATCAGTTGAAGAGTCTGGTCGCCTTCGCCGGGATCAGCGATCTCGTTGAATTTCGACCTGGCGCCGTTCCCAAGATTACGGTTGAAGGCCCCTTCGCCGGGGATATAGATGGCGAAAACCTGGTCATGCGGGCTGCCAACGCCGTAAGGCTAACGCGCCCGGACTTCGCGACAGGCACATTCCGCCTGATCAAGCGGTTGCCGGTCGCAGCCGGCCTTGGCGGCGGTTCGGCCGATGCAGGCGCAGCGCTCAGGGCTTTAATGCAGGCGAATGGCCGTCAAAGCGCCACTTTCGATTGGCTGCGGCTGGCAAGAAACCTGGGTGCCGATGTTGCGGTTTGTCTGACGCAGCGGGCGTCTTTCATTACGGGTATTGGCGATATCGTCACACCCGCTCCGCATTTGCCGGAGCTGTCAATTGTGATTGCAAACCCCGGAATACATTTACCGACGACGGCCGTTTACGGCGCCTTGAATGCGCCGCCGCTTGGCCGTCCGGCTGTCGATGAGCGGGACACGCTGATGGACCCCATTGGCACTGTTGATCAACTCATCGAATATTTGAAAAACACGCCGAATGATCTTGAGGCAACGGCTTTCCGGCTTGTACCGGAGATAAGCGAAGTCAAGGCGGCGCTTGCCTCGCAGGACGGCTGTCTCATTGCGCGATTGACCGGAAGCGGGTCGTCCTGTTTCGGCCTGTTTCGCGATCTGCGAAGTGCCAACACCGCCGAACGACGGATCGCGGACAGTCAGCCCGGGTGGTGGATCAGGGCGAG
>CAYWBS010000607.1:0-2551 GCA_964456215.1 uncultured Hyphomicrobiaceae bacterium | reverse complement strand
AAGCATTGAAGCGGGCCATGACGGCGCTGATCGACGATCCATCGCAAGAGGACAACGCCCATCCCTCCGTCTGGGCTCCCTTCGTGATCGTCGGTGAAGGGGCGATCATAACGCGGGAAAACGAACGCAAAAAGGTTGCGACCGGATCGACTTTGGTCAAGAGCGAACAAGCAAAACCAGTTCAAAAGACGAAAAAACAACACCAAAGGGTCTGCAGGCAGCCATTCCATGTCATGCGGCGTCGCGTTTGTGTTGATATCCGCTATGCACGGTAATGACATAGACTGACTCTGATCTATATCGGCGCGGATCGATGAGCCCTCGCACGGGATCAATACCCAACGCTTCCTTCATAATCGGGTAGACGCTGGAATTACATCTGGCACGTCGATATAATGCGTCACATTTAGATCGCCTTTCCAGGCATGTTACAATTTGCGTAACATGGAAATCCTGTTGTTACGATTTCAAAATTTTCGCTCGGATGTTTGGACCGATATTCTGACGGCTGTTTCAAATGTCAGAGCCCGCACCAAACTTCAGTCAGAATTACGCCCCGTTCGCAGCTGAACGTCGATTGTGCGAAATCGGTGGGCCCACCCTCGCGTTTTAGAACCAACGTCGAATTCGATTCGTGCCCTTATGGAGTGAATACGTTAAGGAATTTCGTGACCAAAATTGAAGTCAGGGCAGCACCAGAATTCCCGATGTAGTGGCCGTAGGCCCAAGTAGGAGTTGGCCATGGGACATATCCGCTTAGGCAAACTTCCGTCCACCAGGAAATGGCAACAAGTTGTAACACTCCTTGCTGACGGTGCACCTGTTCGTGAAATCGCCGCGGCCAGCGCTGAAGCCGCCGAAGCAGCGCTCGGCAATGCGGCGGACGACCCCGCCCTTCTTTATTCATTTTGGTTGCTGACCCAATTGCCGATCGCGGCACGGTCTCCAGACTTTGAGGGAAGTCTCGCTTCACTTGACATGCGGGCACCAAACACTCCGTCGCTGATGGATATGGTCGCCGCATTTTCGGACTCGGTCGATCGGCACGTCCAGGAAGTAGGTGGACGCACAGATCTTGGCGAGTTGGCACAGTTGGCAGCGGTTGAGAGTTTTACAACTGTCGTCGGCTCGGATCTTCCTATTCTCTTTGGTCCAACCCCAGACGATGTTCGATTGGCGATTGGCAGACTGGCGGCTCGGGATCGATTTGCCTGGCTCGCGCGAGACTTTCTCGCGCGACTAACGCAACGTTATCTGGACTACTATCTGAGCCGAACGCTGTCCGATCACGTCGGTGAGGGTGAGCGCTTCTCCTCAGTCGATGACCACTCGGAATTTAATCAGGCGCTGGAACAGCACTGCCGCGAAGCCTCTAGGATCGTTCAGACGTTTGCGGGAGCCTGGTTTTCCAAAACACATTTCGAGGGAGGTATCACACCCGAGAAGGCCGGCGCATTCCTGTCCATTGCTTTCAGAAAAGTTCGCCAGGAACTCCGAAAGCGGAGCGGATCCGATGCCTAAGTGGGTCTTCCTATGTGGCGACGCAGATGCGCCGACCCGCGAACAGGAAATCGTCTGGCATCTGAATCTCGCGGAACCCGGCAAAAATATCACGCTACGCGTTGGCGACATCACGCGTCGTATGGTTGCCGATGTCCCCGATTTCCTGACGGACCTGCTTGAGATCGCCGCCTATATCTATTGCGCGGATCAGCTTGCAAGCCGAGGCGGTGTTTCCATGCGATCGCTCGGGCGAGAGTGGCGGAGGCGCATGAGGTTTATCATCCCGGTGCGCGAACTGAATCTGTGGTCGTCAGACGAAATCGTCGAACATCTCACCCATCTCCTGACCTTCATGTCAGAGGATGAATACGTCTTCGAATTTGTCGCGGCACGCGCGCCGCCACCGTTGAGCGCATATCTCAATTTCTCTGATGGAGATGAGAACGACGATAATGGAATGGAGGTCATTCTCTTTTCGGGCGGGCTGGATTCCCTCTCCGGCGCAGTGCAGCAGCTGATGAATAGCAGCAGCCGGCTGCTGCTTGTAAGTCATCGGTCGTCCACAAAAATGGCAGAACGTCAAAACTATCTGGCAGGCGAGGTGCGAAATCGTTTTCCAGGAAGGGTGCTACATGCGCGCCTCGGTCGGACGCTGGCCCTGAACTTTTGTTATTTTCTGGTCAAGCGCTGGAATGCGAATTAGCTAAAATAGAGCATAGGTGGTGTAGTTTTGATGGTCAGCTCCTCAGTGACTCTTTGACCCCATTGCCTTGTCCCTAAAACACTTGTTTTTGGGATGATGTGCAGCCGCCTGATCCGGTGATGATCATGCAGCTAATATCGTCCCAAAACTCGTTCTAAAACCAAGGCGTTTCGAAACTTGCTAGTTCACGGTTTTTGGAACGACCGCTATTACCCCAATAATCGGAAATGACGCCAACCAATTGTGTGAGCCCGAGTTTGGGCCAGAAACGGAAATTTAGGAAACATGTTGTGCTGCCTGGAGGACTTTCCGGATGGAGCCAAATCGTTTGCGATACTCCAGCGG
>CAYWBS010000606.1:0-2565 GCA_964456215.1 uncultured Hyphomicrobiaceae bacterium | reverse complement strand
CTTTCGCCCACGCCGGATTGTATTGGATATGGTTGATAAGGCCGCCCGTGCGGTCATAAGGCACCAAGGTGGGACGTCCATAGCGGTCGGTGTAGGCGGCTTCCGCGTCCAGCGGGCCGCCCGCCCACGCGCCAAAATCGGTCAGCTTTCCTTTCCAACGCCGCGCTTCGCCGGGCTGTAGCCGATTCAAGTGATCCTGTAGTGACCGGTCGATGGTGAAGAAATTCAGTCCGTGCGTTCGATCCGGTATTTTCGCGAAGGTCTGGCTCATGTCACGTGCTCGCCTCTTGCATTGACAAGGCCGAGTTTAAAGCATTTTTGCCTTGCATTGGACCCGGGCGCAGCCGTTATGCAACCGATGCGATCCGGGAATGGGTGAGTTCGCGATGCGCTCAACGCATCTCGGGTTTGGCTCGGGCGTAAAGATATTGCGCTCAATTTCTCCTAGCACTCTATAACGCGAACCATATTCGTGGAACCGCTCACTCCAAAGGGTATTCCTGCCGTAATGACCACGATGTCGCCGTGCTTGGCAAAGCCGGCGTCGAGAGCAATCCGGCTCGCCACTTCCGACATTTCCTCGAAATTGGTGATTCCCTTCGTGTGTATGCTGTGAGTTCCCCAAAGCAATGCGAGGCGGCGGGCGATATGCAGTTCGGGTGTCGCGGTGATTATGGGGATATTCGATCGCTCGCGGGCGACGCGCGAAGCGGTATTACCGCTTGAAGTGAACGTAATGATGGCGGCGGCATTGAGCAAAGCGGCGATATGGGCCGCTGAAGAAGCGACCGCATGGGCGACGGTCGGCTCGGCCTGCGGCTGCAATGCATTGATGATCGACCTGTAGGCGTGATGCTGTTCGGTCGAGCGAATGATACGGTCCATCATTTCGATGGCTTCGACGGGATAGGCGCCCGTCGCTGATTCTGCGGAGAGCATAACGGCGTCGGCGCCGTCGAAGACCGCGGTAGCGACGTCCGAGGCTTCGGCGCGCGTCGGCGCCGGCGCCGAAACCATGGATTCGAGCATCTGTGTGGCAACGATAACGGGCTTGCCCGCCAACCGGCACGACCTGATCAGTTCCTTTTGCCAGCCGGGAACTTTTTCCGGAGCGATTTCAACGCCAAGATCACCGCGGGCAATCATTACCGCGTCGACCAGTTTGAGAATATCTTCAAATCGTTCCAGTGCGGCGGGTTTCTCGATCTTGGCCATGATGCCCGCCCTTTGGCCGATTATGTCGCGGGCATCAAGAATGTCTTGTGGTCGTTGCACAAAGGAGAGCGCAACCCAATCGACGCCGAGGTCGAGTCCGACTTCGAGGTCACTGAGGTCCTTTTGCGTAAGCGGGGATACATCCAAGACGACCCCCGGCAGATTTACGCCCTTATTGTCGCTGACCGTACCGCCATTGATCACTTCGGTAAGGATGAAATCAGAACCGCACTCCTTAACGCGAAGGCGCAGCCGCCCATCGTCGATCAAGATGGTATCCCCCGGAGAAACGGCATCGTACAATTCAGGATGTTTCAGGGAGACTCGCTCTTCATTTCCGGGATCAACGGCCATATCGAACCGGAACGCCTGGCTTTTGTTGAGCATCGTTTTCCCGCCGGCAAACTTGCCGACACGAAACTTTGGTCCTTGAAGATCTTGAAGAATGCCAATCGGTCTTTTCTGCTTGGCTTCGATCGCGCGGACGATTTTGTACCTTTTGCGATGGTCATTTTGCGTACCATGACTGAAGTTCATGCGAACCACATCGGCGCCGGCGATGACCATCGACTTGATCGTTTCAGTGTCCGAACTGGCCGGGCCGAGTGTCACAACGATCTTGGCCTGCCGTTGTCTGCGAAATGTCATGGTTCTTCCGAAGATATTGAAGGTTGTTGAAATTCGGTACCGCGTGATTGTGTCACGCAGATTACCGTCGCTCCTATAATGCCTTATTAGAAATTGGCGCGAACTATATGCGCCAAACTTTGAAACTACTTCGATCAGCGGGCGAAGGGGATTACCCGCCTGTTACGCTCATATGTCGTGAGACCGACGGCTTCGCGGTCCGCCTGTCGATGACAAAATCATGCCCCTTGGGTTTGCGAGATATGGCCTCGTCGATGGTTGTCGATAGCAATTCGTTGCCTTCGCTCGCCCTGAGCGGCGTGCGTAAATCGGCGGCATCGTCTTGACCAAGGCACATATACAATGTGCCCGTGCACGTAATTCTTACGCGATTGCACGATTCACAAAAATTATGCGTCATCGGCGTAATGAAACCAAGGCGGCCACCGGTTTCCTTCACCTCGACATAGCGGGCCGGCCCGCCTGTCTTGTACGGAATATTCTCGAGGGTCCAGCGGTCCATCAGGCGGGCGCGAACGATTGAAAGCGGCAGATATTGGTCGGTGCGGTTTTCGTCGATTTCACCCATCGGCATCGTTTCGATCAGGGTGATATCCATACCCCGGCCATGGGCCCAGCAAACCATGTCCTCGATTTCGCCTTCATTCACGTCTTTCAACGCGACCGCGTTAATCTTGACATGAAGGCCTGCCTTTTGAGCCG
>CAYWBS010000605.1:0-2572 GCA_964456215.1 uncultured Hyphomicrobiaceae bacterium | reverse complement strand
TTCCGCCGCGACGGCAAGGAGGGCACCGACAACGATCACCGAGCTGATGGCATTGGTGACCGACATGAGCGGCGTGTGTAGCGCCGGCGTCACGCTCCAGACGACGAAGTAGCCGACAAAACAGGCGAGCACGAAAATTGAGAAACGGAAAACGAACGGGTCGATTTCGCTATCGCCGGCGCCGGCGGCGAATCCGGTTTCCGGCAACAGGACACCGGCGGCACACAGCACAAAGGCCAGAGAAATGGATTTCAAACCGATTTGAAGGGCGCGCATGATCATGTTCCGTCTTTGACAAGGGCGGGGTGAACGATTTGGCGATCGCGGCTGATCAAGGTTCCCTTTATGAGTTCGTCGTCCCAGTCGATCGAAAGCTCTCCGGACTCCTTGTCGATCATCGTCTCGACAAAGGCGTAAAGGTTTCTGGCGTAAAGACTGGACGCATTGAGCGCCAGATCGCCCGCCAGATTGAGGCGGCCAAGAATGCGCACGCCGTTCACGTCGGCCGTCTCTCCGGGAACGGTCAGTTCGCAATTGCCGCCGCGCTCGGCCGCCAGATCGACGATAATGGCGCCGGGATGCATGCTCTCGACCATCTCCTTCGAGATGAGCCTTGGCGCCGGCCGGCCGGGAATGAGCGCCGTGGTGATCACCATGTCCTGGGATTTGAGATGCTTGGCGACCAGTTCGGCCTGCTTCAGCTTATAGTCTTCGGACATTTCCTTGGCATAGCCGGCGGCCGTTTCGGCCTCCTTGAATTCCTCGTCCTCGACGGCGATGAATTTTGCTCCCAGGGATTCGACCTGCTCCTTCGCCGCCGGCCTGACATCCGTCGCCGTGACGATGGCGCCAAGCCGGCGCGCCGTCGCGATCGCCTGCAGGCCGGCGACCCCGGCGCCCATGACGAAGACCCTCGCCGGCGGCACGGTTCCGGCGGCGGTCATCATCATCGGCATCGCCTGATTGAACGCCGCCGCGCCATCGATTACCGCCTTATAGCCGGCCAGGTTTGACTGCGAGGACAGGATATCCATGGACTGCGCCCGGCTGATGCGCGGCATCAATTCCATGGCGAAGCTGACGACCCCCGCCTTGGCGATGGCCTCCAGCCCCTCCCGGTCGCCGAAGGGATCCAGCGCCGCCACAAGGACCGCCCCCGGCTTCATTGCCGCCGCCTCGGCCGCCGATGGCCTCAGCACCTTGAGCACGATATCGGCCCCCTGAAGCGCCGCCTCGCTACCCGGCGCGATTTTCGCGCCGGCTGCGTCATAGGCGCTGTCGAGCATGCGCGATTTCTCGCCCGCCCCCGATTGCAGATGCACCTCGCATCCGAGCGCAATGAATTTCTTGGCGGTCTCCGGTGAAAGCGCCACACGGGGTTCGCCATCCGCTTCGGCCGGGACCGCGATTTTGATCATTACCGGCTCCAGGTTTGCTTCTGAGGATATGGCCGATTGAAGAATGGCCGGTGGAATCCGAGCTCCCGCTTCCGCCAGTCGCGGCGCCGGCGGGAGCCAATTGGACTAGACGACAAAGATAGCCAGCGCAATCAGGACAATGACCGTCGCGGCGCCGCTATAGGCCATCAGCTTAACGAAACCGTGATAGGTGCGCTCATGCTGCCTGATATCCATGTCGGGATGGCTCTTGGACAAATCGACGCCCATGGCGGTAACCTTCTCGTCAATTTCCGGTCAACGCGGCCCGTGCCGCAACACGCAATCGATAGGGTGCGCCGGTTCAAACGCGCGAAACCGGTTCGGACGCGGAACCCTTCGTCCCGACTATCGATTGACACGCCCGAACGGACCCTCGGCGCCATTACTTATCAGCAAGCGCGTAAGACGCAAGCCGATATTGTGTAAATACTTTGCCGGTAATGTCGCGGGGAGAGGGGAACCGTGGGCAAATGGCGAAGTCCTGTATGCCGCACAATTCCAGACGTGTCGAATTACCATTAAATAAAAGAGCCGCTCTGAGCCATTTGGTCGAAAGCAGCTTCAAGTATGTTGCGCAGTCGTAGGTCCGTTACTTCAAGGGCGCGTGATCTCTCCGACCCCACAGTTTGATGTTTAAGCTTGCTCTGAAAACATCGACGTCGTCGAAAGTGAGAAAGTCGCCGGCATCGGCGTCGTTCAAGATGGCGCCGTTTGAAGTATCGATGGTCTTTCCAACATCATAATGCAGATACTCGACTCCAATCAAAACATTGTCTCTTGCTTTGACTTGAACACCTCCGCCCCAGACCACACCTTTCTCTTCGGACTCTATCGAACCAAAAGCAGAAGGTGAGTCGAGATCTTGAACGCTCACTTCATATTCCGTGAATGCTATACCAACGGTATTAAATACCAAAACGTTACGAAACACATAACCAAGTTTACCACGTACGCTCGCCAAATATTTTGCTTTTACGAAAACAGATTCGGGGTCGCCTAGTCCCTCATCAGAAATGAAATCGTCATCGCGCCTAGGCGCCGTGACGTCGCCCTCTATGCCGAAAACAAATTTGCCGGACTGCAAAAGATAACCAATTTGTCCGCCAATAATTCCATCATCAAATTCCACACTA
>CAYWBS010000604.1:0-2574 GCA_964456215.1 uncultured Hyphomicrobiaceae bacterium | reverse complement strand
TGATCTTGCCGGAAGACGACGTTTCGACGACCATCGGCACGCCATATTCCATGAGTTTCGGCATGACCGCGAGCGTGTAGGTCGAACTCCACGCACCCATCATGACCGGAACCTTGTCCTTGACGATCAGCTTCTCGGCGGTAGCCACGGCTTCTTTCGGATTGGATTTGTTATCCTCGACGATCAGTTTGATCTTCTTGCCGAGAACGCCGCCCGATTCGTTCACCATTGTCTCGGCAATTTGCGCGCCCTGGACAACATAGTTGCCCGACGCGGCAACGGCGCCAGTCAGGGGCTGAGTAACGCCAATTTTGATTTCGTCCTGCGCCCAGGCGGATGAATGGGCTGCACCAAGGGCGACTATGGATAACGCGGCAGATAGGCGACCAACTCGCATTACGTGCACCTCTTTAATTCAGGAGCCCTTCGCGCACATCCCGGAGAGCGGGGCAAGCACGGCGGGCGGACTACGTTCTTCGGCCTTAACTTGTCCTAAAGTTGGTAAGACCGGCACTGTGGAGTGTAGGCTTTTTGGGCTTTCCTTGACAAGGCCATATTCAGGACTTGCGATGCCGCTTATTTGGGCATGTCATCGCCCATGGCGATTTGGCAGCGCCTATTTTCCCCAGCCTCCTCGGTCAGGCCCGAATGGACAACCTGTCGAAAGACCACATCTAGTGTTTAGCCAGATAGTTGCGATGAACCCAATTGCCGTTCCTGCGCCTGGTATCAAAGAAATAAGCATTCCCCAAATCGCTGGTCTGCAATTCGACGTCAGCAGTGACGTCGGTCGTTCGTGCCTTGCCGCGGTCCCTTGAATCGAGAAAAGTCCTTACGCCTGCCAGACCCGGCGGCTCGGCACGGAGGGTGGTGTCTCGTTCCGCGATCGCTTCCGTGACGCTTGCCCGCAGGTTCTTTGTCCACATTTTCCGGAACAAGGCATTGGAGGGATAAATATCGGCGCTGTTCAGCTTGCCATTGATCGCGAACACGAAGCCGACGATATCGCCGTCTTTTTCTCCTGCCATCTTGAGCGCCCGCAGATAGTCAGACTCCTTCCGCTTCAGCGCGTCATCTTCCAGAGCAAGCTGCAGACTGCTCGGCGATGCGGCGGCGGCAATGTTTCCGCCCAGGCTCTTCGACAGCCTTTCCTGCGTCTTGCGAACGTTTCTCCAAACCTCATGCTGCGCGGAGGCCGCCGACATTTGACGGCCGGTCAGCTCGGCGGGACCGGACAGCGCACCAGTCGTCGCGGGGGCATTCGCCAGGGCCGGTGTTTTCATGGCGATCTTGAGATCACGGGAAGGCACTGCTCTGAGCGAGCTGGCAAAGCGTTTGAGATCTTCCCTGCCGCGCGCCCTCCAGCGCCCCTGTTCCACACACAGGGCGGAAATCGGAACCCGGCCCGATTTCGGCGGCAGCAGCAGACTCATCGTCAGCACGCGGTCCTGCTTTCCGCCTTTGACGATATCCCCCGATTGGACGAACACCTCCTTGTCGGACGTGTTCTCAATCGCCAGCCGGCTGACATGGCCGGTTTCATGCACCCGGACGGCTGCCATTTTCATGGCTTCCTGGAGGGTGAGCGGAACGGGTCCGGGCTCGGAAGTCCCGTGCACAAAATAGATCGACAGGTTCCTGTGGGATATTGGACCGGTGACTCGGTAATTCGCGGTGTCCGCGCCATAGGCAAGCTGGCAAAACGATACGGCGAGCGCAGCATAGGCAATATTGCAAGAGAGAATTAGACGCCACATGTGAGCCTCATAGGATGACGCCCCCGAGCGCCGGTATGAGCGTCATTTGCGGCAACGGCTTGAACACAAAGGGGCAATTTGGCGACTGAATCAAATTCGCTCGCGGCGGCCGCAACCTTTCAGGAGCAGCCGCCGGACCGGTACAGCGGCCCGCCGGTAATTGACCGCATGTTGAATGGCGGGCGCGGCTCAGGCGCTAGCGCGAAGCGCCCTGCCATTTCTTTTCGTTGTCCCAGATATTTTTGGGCAGCGGCAGACCGGCGAAATCGGCGTCGGTCAGCGGGCGGTCCGGCTCAATGCCAAGTTTCTCAAGAATGAGCATGAGTTGACGCGAGTGCTGGCCGGAATGCCAGCAGGTGCGCTCCAGAACCTCATGGAGCGTCACATCACCGTAATACACTTTACCGGGCTGCGAAAAATCGGTCCCGGCGCCTTCCCGTTCCCACCAGTCGTTGAAGCGCTTGATGACGCCGTCCGCGTAGCCGAGCAGCTGCTCGCGGGTCTTGATGTGCGGCGGCAGCTTGCTGATAAGCGCTTCATAGGTGTAGGGCGTGTCGTGCTCGACGCGATTGAGAAATACGTCGGGAATTTGGAAAATATGATAGCAGAGCTCCCGGTATGTCCGCGGCCTGTCCGGCAGCAGAGTATCGATTTCCTGTTCCGGGATCTGTGCGGCGAACCTTCTGGCGCCCGTCAATATGCCGTTGAGCCTTGTGCGCATGACCTCCGGAGCCAGCATATCATGGCCTCGCCATGGGAAACCGGCGACGCGGGCGACGTCGCGGAACACGGCGCCGTTCGCCCAGTCCTTGCCGCG
>CAYWBS010000603.1:0-2580 GCA_964456215.1 uncultured Hyphomicrobiaceae bacterium | reverse complement strand
TACGCCGTCGCTGAGTCTGACCTCGGCGCGATGTACACCGATGGCCGAGGCGTACCCCGGGATTATGCGGTGGCGGCGGAGTGGTATGGCAGGGCTGCCCGGCGGGGGCACGCCAATGCGCAGTACAACCTTGGCAATAGTTACTACCTGGGCAAGGGTGTGCCTCAGGACTTTGCAGTGGCGGTGCAGTGGTATCGCAAGGCGGCCAAACGGGGCATGGCACAAGCCCAGCATAGCCTTGCCTGGATGTACGACAAGGGGCGCGGTGTACCGCGGGACCATGCGAAGGCAGTGGAATGGTATCGCAAAGCGGCTGAACAGGGGATCGCCTACGCTCAGTATAACCTGGCCAACAGTTACAATCTGGGCAAGGGTGTATCTCGGGACTATGTAGTTGCGGTGCAGTGGTATCGCAGGGCCGCCGAACAAGGTGTTGCCGAGACCCAGTTTGACCTCGGCGTGAGCTACGTTAAGGGATTGGGCGTACACCAGGACTATGCCGTGGCGCACAAGTGGCTCAATCTTGCAGCCAGCCGCTTTGCTACGTCAGAGGCAAAGCTGCGCGATATGGCTGTAAAATTCCGGGAAGCGATCGCTAGGCGGATGACGCCCGCCCAGATAGCCGAGGCGCAACGTATGGCGCGGGAATGGAAGCCGAAACAAGAATAAGCAGAAGCTCCGCTGGCGTGAAATCCAGAACCCGGTCCTCACGATTGCGGATCAGCGCGCCCGCTCGCCGGATGCTCGTCAAAATCCCTTGATAATTGCCCATCACGCTGCTACAAATCGAATTGTATCAATTGGGCTTAGCCTTTGAAATAATTGGGGAATCATGGGCCGATAGCAGACCCCAGTCGGTCCCACCAGATGTCCGTGCCGACAAGGCGCGTCATCGTCTTGGCTGCCGATTGGGCGGCGCATTTCAGATGGCGGCGCGCCCGATGGCCTGCTTGGCGGTACACCGTTCCGCCGGACGGTCGTCCGGCGGATTGTTGAAACTTAATCGAGGGGCGGTACATGCCTCAACAGATTTCGCCTTTGGTCAGCAAGGGCGATCGCTTCATGAGATCCGGCGAACGCGATAAGGCCCGGAAGACTTACCGCCGGGCATTGCAAAAGCGGCGCGGTGACATTGTGGCCCTGCGCCGGCTCGCCCGCCTGGAGCTGGAGGAGGGCAACACTGCCGAGGCCATCTCGTTGCTCAGCCGGATCGCGGATCTTCAGCCCGACGACTTTGAGATGCGCTTGCTCCTCGCCGATTCCATCGATGAGACCCGGGACCATGCGACAGCCGAGAAGGTCGCCCGTGAACTCGTTAAAGACGCCCCGGACTACGGGGCAGCCCACAATAGTCTCGGGAATATCTTACAGATCCAAAACCGTTCCGAGGAAGCGCTCGCGGCTTACCGCCGGGCGCTTGAGCTTGAACGCGGGTCCCTGCCCGTTTTCATAAATATCGGCAACGCGCTCGACAATCTCGGCAAACATGGCGAGGCGATTGACCATTACTCCAAAGTGCTCGATCAGCAGCCGGGCTCCGTCGAAGGGCGGTATTACCGGGCACGTGCTCTCCTGGCGGTGGGCGAGCCGGAAAAAGCCATGGCGGACGTCAAATATTGCCTTGCCCTCTCTCCGGCCGATCAGCGGGCCATCGCCCTCCAAGGGGTGCTGCACGCGGAACTGGGACAAGACGAGGAGGCGCGCCGAATATTCGATAATGAACGATTCATCAGAACGATCCGGCCCGAGCCTCCCGAGAGGTTCGCCGATATGGCCGAGTTTCACGGCGCCGTCATTGATCACATCCGCAACCATTCCGAGCTCGAATATGAGCCTTTCGGGTTTTCCACGCGCGGCGGATGGCATAGCGTCGATTTGTTGCTCGATCCACACGAGACAATGGCTACACTTAGGGATGTGCTGAAGAACCTATTTCAGACCTATGTTCTCGGACTGCCTTCTGACGCCGATCACCCGTTTCTCAGGCAAAAATATTCAAAATTCAGGATTCTGGCTTTGGCCCAGGTTTTGGAGACCCAGGGCTATCTGGTTTCCCATATCCATCCCGGCGGCTGGCTCAGCGGCGCTTACTATCTCTCAATTCCAAGCGTGATCGAGAATGAAGTGGAAAAGCCGGGCTGGCTCGAATTCGGCCGCCCGACGCCGGAGATCAAGAGCACGGTCAAGCTCGAAACGCCGTCCTACAAGCCCGAGGAAGGCATGGCGATTGTGTTTCCGTCTTATTTTTTCCATGGAACCCGGCCCTTCCAAAGCGACGAGCCGCGGATCAGCCTGGGGATCGACATGATCGGTTACCACGATTGACCCTGAGCGCCGACCGTGCGGCTAAATCGTGTACCAGGGGCCGCTCACGTGTCGCGCGGGAATGACGGCGCCGGCGCATGCGCCTCTACCGGGTGAGGCCTGGTCATCGTCAACCTATCGTCAACTTGACATTGGTTTAAAGGCTCCCATATCCAGGAACCACGACACCAAGTGGCGCCGACCGTCCCACAATTCAGGGACATGCGGACCAACCGATGGAGGCTGCCATGGCCCGTAATCACTCCTACGACGACC
>CAYWBS010000602.1:0-2581 GCA_964456215.1 uncultured Hyphomicrobiaceae bacterium | reverse complement strand
AGTAGACGCGTTCGACGTCAAGCAGGTGGCGACGGAAATATTCGAGCTGCAGCGGCAGGATCGCGAGTTCTCCAGGTCGCGCTTGCTCCTTTGAACGCAAAACTTTGTCAAATAACTCGATCCGCGCATCCTCGGCCTTTGCCCTGGCCTCCATCCACTTGTCGTAAGGACGGAAATACGCAAGCCATTGCCCGGCAAAGAATGCCGAACCAAGCAATAGCAGCTGGATCACGAACGCAGCTTGGGTGATATCCATACCGAAAAGCAGGGGGCCCCCGTCCGAGCCAATAACCAACCGCTCGAATGGAAAAATAAAGGCGGCACCGATAAGGATTGAGAGAAATCTTGTCCATATTCCGATTCGGCCGACCCGTTTATAATGCAGTTGTTGGCTAATGGCGCGTTGATCAGCCTCGCTGAAGCGGCCGATAACTCCCTTCAGACCCTCTTGTTCGAGGGTACGCTTGAGTGAGCCGGCAATTTCCGGCAGGCTTCTTGCGTGTTCCTTGGGTTCGAGACGCCAGTCCGTCGGGGCGTTTTCTCCAATCGCTTCGATCGCTTGTTTTGTGATTTCTGAATCTGTCATGAGGCTGGACCGCATAAAAATTCGAACAAAGCACCATACGATAATGCGCTGCCGATATTACGTACATGACCGGCACCAATCGGACTACAGGCCTATTTTTCGGCCCGCACGAGTGTCGCTCGCCGGACTATTGCAGGTCTTATTGACGGGCGCCAGTCCCATGGGGTTTCGCGAAGTCATAGGCGCTGCGGGATTACCCAATTGCGCGTGCTGGTATCAATATTCTTCGTCGGCCGGCCGGATCGGCCTACCGGTCAAAATCAGGCTCGTATGACAAAAAGCCTGGGCGAAATCCAACCATATCGCGATTGGGCCGTTCGAAGGTTTATGGTAAATCAGTTGGTAGCGCGCACCAGTTGACGGGATTTCGCCACGCGGTTTGAGTTATGTACGAAAAAATGCAATAAAATCGACGTAGGCGCTATGAATTTGAAACCGGAGCCCGAGGACCCAAAACCGGTCTTGCAACGATTGGACGAGTACGTAGGCTCTGGACGAGATCTTTTATCCATCAAAAATCTGCGGGTCGCATTTGATCACAACTATGGAGTCCTGGAGGTCGTCAAGGGTGTCACCTTTACGATCCGTCAAGGCGCGTCAATGGCACTGGTCGGTGAATCCGGAGCTGGCAAATCTATCATAGCACGCGCGATCATGGGCATTTTGCCATCCCGAGGGCGCATCGCAGGCGGGGAGATCTTATTTTCAGATCCGAACCAACAACGTTCCCCGGTAAACCTTGCCCAGCTCGACACGCAAGGCCGGGAATATCTGCAAGTACGTGGCGGCCGCATTTCGATGATATTCCAGGAGCCGATGACGTCGCTTTCGCCATTTCACACGATAGGCGATCAGATTCTGGAAGCGTTATTGCTTCACCGCAATGTCGATTCGGCTCGTGGCCGCGAAATGGTCATAGATATTCTTCGGCTCTGTAAGTTTCCGAACCCGGATGAGGCGCCACGGCGCTATTCTTTTGAACTGTCCGGTGGCCTGCGCCAAAGGGCGATGATCGCGATGGCGCTTGTTTGTCATCCGGCTCTGCTGATCGCTGATGAGCCGACGACGGCGTTAGACGTCTCCGTGCAAGCGCAAATCCTCGGGCTCATTAAGGCGTTACAGTCTGAATTGGAGATGTCGGTTCTCATTATTACCCATGACTTGGGCGTTGTCGCAAATGTTGCGGATGAAGTTGTCGTTCTATTTGACGGCAAAGTCGTGGAAAGCGGGTCGGCAATCGATCTCTTTTCCGAGCCTCGCCACCCATATCTCAAAGGGCTATTCGGTTCGGTCCCACATTTCGACATGAAACGTGGCGAGCGCTTGATTTCTCCGCGCGATATCGGCTCGAAACGCATTGTCGAGAAAAGCGTTGCTTTGGAGCGGGCGGTGACCGCTCCGCTTTTGGAGGTCCAAGGTCTCAGTAAATCATTCCCGGGTCGCAAATGGGGCATTTGGAGGAAAAAGGAGCGATCGGCTATCAAGGCCGTGGACGATGTGAGCCTTGTCATCGGCCGCCGCGAGTCCGTCGGTCTGGTCGGCGAATCGGGATGCGGCAAGACAACGCTGAGTAAGATGATACTTCGCGCCCTCAAACCGGACGGCGGCAAAATTCTGTTTCGGACCCAAGATGGTCAACTGGACATTGTCGGTGAGCCACCCGGCGATCTGGCACTCAGTCGGGCCATTCAGATGGTTTTTCAGGACCCATTCAGCTCGCTCAATCCGCGCATGACCATTCTCGATATCGTTCGCGAGCCCCTAGTGATCCAGAATATGGGTGATCGTGATGAGCAGATCGAAAAGGTCCAGGAGTTGATGAACCTGGTCGGTCTCGATACGCATTACCTGAACAGGTATCCCCACAGCCTTTCAGGTGGACAGCGTCAGCGCGTTGCCCTCGCCCGAGCCCTTGTACTTGATCCGGTCTTGCTTATCCTCGCTGAACCGACGTCTGCCCTGGATGTTTCTATACAGGCGCAGATTCTGAATTTA
>CAYWBS010000601.1:0-2582 GCA_964456215.1 uncultured Hyphomicrobiaceae bacterium | reverse complement strand
TGGTTAACGACACCGGCACATCTTTCGAAACGGCATGCATACCTTGCTGGGAAAGTTGCCGAAGGGCGGCCTGATGGCAGAAATGCCGCCCCCGAAGTTAGAGTTTTTCCGCGCCAATACAACACTATTTTGAGGTCCGTTCATCCTTGTCGGCTATTCCCCCCCGGCCTTCCTTCTTCCCCTGGGCATGGCGATGGCGGCGAGTTTCGCGAATGGCGATTCCGGTGAGCGAGCCTTGTCCGTCGGCCCGTCCGCGCCGCCCGCGCTCCAGACGAATTCCACACCCGGTTTGCGTGGATATGGGTCGATCGCCGATGCCAGGATTTCCGCGACCAGCGCCCCCAGATCGAGCGCGACGCCGTCATAAGCCTCCAGATCCGTTTCGCCAAAAGGGTCCGGGTCATCCGCGGATCCGGGATAATCGACCAATTCACCGAAACCTTCCGAAGGCGCCGGCCTGAACTCGACGTCGATGGTCTCCCCGATGTCGGACGTGACGGGCTCCAGCGACACAACACATTCCTGCGTCAACGAGGCGGAAAGGCTGCCGCGGACGCGATAGGCTGCATGGCCCGCCGGGTGGATTTCCAACTCCGCCTGCAGATGGTCAAGGCCGATCAGACCAAGAGCGTTTGCCAGCCCGGCGCGCGCCTCAGCCCCCGGTTCGATCCGAATGGAAAGCCCTTGTGCGGGAATTCGGTCCACCGGGAGCCTGTAGTCCAGAGACCTTGCCGGCGGGCTTTTCTTCACGGCAGTCATTATCTTTGTCTTTGTTTATCCGGCAGCGGAGCATTGGCCGAAATCTCCGGAAAATCAATCCTGCCGGCCAGTATCCGCGCGAAGGGCACTTTCCCGAGATCCTTTTCCGCTTCGCGCATATACGCCGCGATCGCCTCCGCCGTCCGTTGCTCCGCTCCGCAGCCGCCCTGCGCATGATCAGGAAAGATATTTCGTTTCAACGCATTCGCCAAAACATCGTTGCCGCCGTCCTCGACAGCTTTCCGATAGCTGGACAGGCGGCCATAAAAGGCATCCGCCATTCTCCGAACATATTTCGCAACTGCGAGATCGCCCGCGCCCTGTTCTCTTACCGAATTGTCCATATCGGAAAAAAACGTCTCGGCGAGCAGACGGCCCGCATCGAGACCTTCCTCGCCCTCCAGTTGCAACCGTTGAATAAGCAGAAATAGGTGCAGCACAATCATGTCGAATCGGCCATTAACAGTATCCGGAACCTTCCAGAATCGATAGAATTCCTCGCGGCGCGCCTGCGCCACAATAGAGCCATAAAGCTGTTGCGCTCTTCTCTTCTTTTCGGAGCGCCGTCGAATCAATCGAAGTATCACGGTACGGCCGACTTCGTGAGGTAGGGAACCGAAAAAGTCGCTAACGAGGCGTTGAGCCACCGTAAGTCATCCACAAATATAACAACGATTGAAACGATTTGCTCCATATGGACCTGTTGGACCTGTCAAAACGAGATTGAAACTGGAATATGCCGTCACGGGATCGAACCAAACAAACAGCTTTCTATATCGAAACCTTTGCGAAGGCTATTGGCCGCGGCCGCAAGCACGCCATCATTATTTTACTGGGCGCATCCTTGCTCGCCTGCGCGCCGCAGATTACCCATCACGGCCATGTTTTTCTCGATTCAGACCTTGCGCAGGTTCAGGCCGGAATGTCCAAGGATCAGGTCAAGCTTGCATTTGGAACGCCTGATACGACGACGGCGATCGGCGGCGGCGCCTTCTACTATATCTCCAGCAAGCAAAAATTCGCGGCTTTGAGAAAGCCGCGCGTTATTGACCGCAAAATCGTCGCCGTCTATTTCGACGACAAGGAGAACGTGAAGCGGGTCGCCAATTACGGTCTCAAGGACGGCAAGGTCATCGATTTTGTTTCCCGCAAAACGCCTTCGCACGGCCAGGCGGACGGCATCGTCCAGCAGCTCTTCCGCAATCTTGGCAAGCGCGAGAATCTGTTCGGAGGCTATTAGAGCCCCTTCGATCCCCGCGTCAATGCGCCAGAACGGCCAAGATCAGCAAGGCGACGATATTGGTGATCTTGATCATCGGATTGATCGCGGGACCCGCCGTATCCTTGTAAGGATCTCCCACCGTGTCGCCCGTGACGGCGGCCATATGGGCGTCGGACCCCTTGCCGCCATAGTTCCCGTCTTCGATAAATTTCTTGGCGTTATCCCAGGCGCCGCCGCCGGCGGTCATGGAGATGGCAACGAATAATCCATTGACGATGACGCCAAGAAGCATGGCGCCCAGCGCGGAGAACGCCGCCGACTTATCGGCAATGGCGTAAACAACCACAAAACACACAATCGGGGACAAAACCGGCAAAAGCGAGGGAACCACCATTTCCCTGATGGCGGCGCGGGTGAGCATGTCGACCGCCCTGCTATAGTCCGGGCGCTCGGTTCTATCCATAATTCCCGGCTTTTCCTTAAACTGCCGGCGAACTTCCTCGACGACGGCGCCACCGGCGCGGCCGACCGCCATCATGCTCATCGCGCTGAAGAGGTAGGGCAGCAGGCCGCCGAAAAACAGGCCGACGACGACATACAG
>CAYWBS010000600.1:0-2584 GCA_964456215.1 uncultured Hyphomicrobiaceae bacterium | reverse complement strand
CCTGTCGTTTCCTTTATGGTGGCTACTCTGCGGCTACCCGAAGAAAAGCAGTGAAACACAGGATAACAAAATCCTCCATTGATACGGTCCGCCAAACCGCCAAATTCTCCGGCCGGAGAATTTATGTGTTCGACACGGATTTAACAGGCTTTGGATGCATGGCAACGCCGACTGGGGCAACATCTTTTTTTGTCGAGTTTCGGCATGATGGGCGAAAGCGCAGGAAATCACTGGGGCGTTATGGCCCACTCACTCCAAGCCAAGCCCGCACGTTGGCCCAAGCACTTTTGGGCGACGTCGCCCGGGGCATTGATGTGGCAAGGAGCCCTGTTGCCAGGTCAACTGTTGAGGACGTGTTCTCGCGCTACTTGAAACACCACGTAAAGCCGACGAGGTATTGGCTCGAAGTTCGTAGGAATGTTAAACGTGATGCCGCGTCAATCTTGGACCGAGATATCAAGTCGGTCGAGCGCGCAGAGATTGCCTCCCTCGTAGATAACGCATCTCTTCGGTCGGCAACGGCCGGTCGAAAATTATTCACCGCGCTCCGCCCGTTTTTCAGGTGGGCCGCTGAACGGGGCTACGTCGAAAAAAATCCCTGCCAAGAACTACGTTCGCCGCCTGCTCCGGATGCCCGCGATCGTGTTTTGGCTGATCTTGAGCTCGCCCAAATTTGGCAAGCGATAGATTCAATGCACTTCCCATTCTCGCCTCTGCTCAAGCTTTTGATTTTGACCGGCCAGAGGCGAAATGAAGTTGCTGCCATGAACTGGGATGAGATCGACAGCGACGTTTGGACCATTCCCACCAAGCGGACGAAAAACGGCAGACAGCACGAAATCGATTTACATCCGCTCGCATTGGGGGTTCTGGAAACCGTGCCACAGAATGGTCGTTTGATTTTTTCGACGACAGGAAAGACACCGCCGAGCGGGTTCTCAAAGATCAAAAGAAAACTTGATGGCATCGTTGATGATATCCCACACTGGCGTTTTCATGATTTCAGAAGAACAGCAGCCTCTGGAATGGCAGCTTTAGGTATCCTCCCCAATGTCATTGAACGCGTTCTCAATCATCAGTCTGGCGTAAATTCTGGGCTCGTCAGCGTCTATCAACGCCACGAGTATCGCTTGGAGCGACGCGAAGCGGTCATGCTTTGGGGGGATCATATTCAGCGGCTGACGGATGGGCTATAGCCACCGATTTTACGGCTGGGTCAATATACCACGAGGAATAAGATTTGCTCGGCAGGACGCCGTGATTGCAGTCCGGACAAAAAATAATGGAGAGCGTCATGAGCAAGACGGGTCCCGGACCAGCAGTGCAGCTCAACAAGCGTATCGAGCTGGACAAAGCCTTTTTTGAAAGACTTGAGACGGATTATCAGATTTCGCTCGATTGCGAGTTGCGCGCGGAGCTGAAAAAATCTGTCTGACGTTCGCTGTCGCAAAGAAAGTCAATGATGCCCGGCCCAACTCCTCCGATGTAAGAAAGCGGTTTGAATCTATTCAAAAATCGAGTCGTTCCCTAACGAAAGCGTTGAATTCGATTTGCCGACAAGAGCCAGCTGCAGAGGTGACACAGTTGCGCCTCGAATTGCGCCTTGAACGAACCGGCAATGCGGATTTCATTGGCGATCTTCTTCCCCTGCTTTACATGCTCAATCGCGCCTGCGAGATTGAATTGTCGGATTTGAACAACTGTTTCGGAGGCAAACGCGGCCGGGGCGCATATTGGTTCCTGGATAATTTCATCCAAGAGGCAGCCAAGCTGTTCCGGAAAGCCGGTGGGCACCCGGCGGCGCACAATCAACACAAAGATGGAATTAGCCGTCCGGACGGCCCATACGTCCGGTTCTTGCAGGATTTGAATAAGATGCTGCCGCCGGAAGTTCAAAGTGCTGATACCGCGCTGGCCTCGCGTGCGCACGAAGTGCTTCATCGAAGATCAAAAAAACAGGGGTAAAAAAAAGCAAAAATAAATTTTTCTGCCCCTTTTGACGCTGCTCTGCTGCTCCTCCAATTTCCCCCCATGTCACGTCGATAGCGTCCGATTCTGTGCGCGTGACGAACGGAGAAATGCGTGAATAAATTAGACGCAAGCCAGCAAACTCCCCTTTCACAGCGAGCAGCGATCAACACAATCGAAGCTGCGACGTATCTGGGTGTCTCGTATTCCTGGCTCACAAAGCTGCGTGTATTTGGCGGGGGTCGGGCCTTTCTGAAACTCGGCCGCCGCGTCGTTTACCGACAGGTTGATCTCGACAAATGGCTTCTCGACCATCGGCGTCAAAGCACCACTGAAAACGGGCGGCCTACATATGCATACTGAGCGCAAGGACAACTGAGCGACATCGCTTCATGGAACTTCGCGCACCGATAAAGGTGTGCGCCAGGAGCGGACATCCTCAGGTAATTGCACCACAGCTCAAAATGCAGGATCTGGCCTAGCGCACCACATAATTCCCGTCCTAGCCAAACTCAACAGCCGATGGCGAGTCGCCGATCACCCGAGACAATGGATTTTGCAGAGGCGCAAAGGTCAGCCCCGCAGCAAGAATTACGGGTGGGTTGGCCGATGCTTT
>CAYWBS010000599.1:0-2591 GCA_964456215.1 uncultured Hyphomicrobiaceae bacterium | reverse complement strand
GCGAAGGCGTCCTTAGGTTCACGGCATTCGCCGGAATCTTCGTATTCATGGCGCTGCTCGAAATCATGCTTCCCAAACGCGAACTTGGCCGTTCACGAGCGGGACGCTGGTTCACCAACATCGCCATTGGCGGCATCGACAGTCTCCTTGTCCGTCTGATGGCCACATTCTTTATTCCCATTGTCGCCGTCTCCGCCGCATTGTGGGCGGAACATGCGGGCTGGGGCCTCTTTAACCGGCTCAACTGGCCCGTCTGGCTTGAGGCGCTCGTCGCCATTATCGCCCTTGATCTCGCGATTTACGGTCAGCATGTCGCTTCCCACAAAATCCCGATCCTTTGGCGGCTCCATAGAGTGCATCATTCCGATGTCGATTTCGACGTCACGACGGCCATCCGGTTTCATCCGATCGAGATCGGGCTATCCATGCTCTATAAAGTGGCGCTGGTCCTGGTTCTTGGTACGCCGGCGTTCGCCGTCGTTCTGTTTGAGATCATTTTGAATGGCTGCGCGATGTTCAATCATGCCAATATCGATTTGCCGCGCGTCCTCGACCGCATATTGCGCCTCGTACTGGTTACTCCCGATATGCACAGAGTCCATCATTCCATCCTGAGATATGAGACGGATTCAAATTACGGGTTCAATCTGTCGATTTGGGACAGAGCGTTCCGCACCTATCGGGCCGAACCGGAAAAGGGCCATAGAAACATGACGATCGGATTGCCCAACCTGCAAAGCGAAGCGCCGACCGGGCTTCTTTGGAGCCTCGCCTTCCCGTTTGCCGACCTCGCGAAGAAGCCGGAAAGATCAAAAAACTCTGAAACCCTGCCTTGAACTAGTAAAATCTTAAAGGGAAATAGCGGAACAGCAGCTCTTCGAAAGTTTCTCCCTTGCGCACTTTTGAGAGCGCGGCATTTAGTGCATTGCGAAGTTGCCAATTGCCTTTCTTGACCGCGATCGCGATGCCCTCGCCGAAATATCTGGCCTCGGTATAAGGACCGCCTTTAAAGACGCAGCATCCCTCCGACGATGCGCCATTGATCCAGAACATCAGGCTGACCCCGTCACCGAACAACAGCTCCACCTGCCCAGTCCTGAGTGCGTCCCTGGCGGCGCCGGCGGTTGGAAGGGCGATAATTTTCGCGCCTTGGAAAAAGTCCTTTAGAAAGGCTTCATGCGCGGTATCCTTTTGAACCGCCACGGCGCGCCCCTCCAAGGTTTCCGGTATCACAGTCTCCATCTTTGAGTTCGCACGGGCCACAAACCGCGCTGGGATCTGAAAATACCGGTTCGTCAAGTCAGCCTTTTCGAGATTTTCGGCGGTAATGGCGTGCGCAGCGATCACCGCGTCAGCGTCACCCTTCACCAGCGCGTCGAGCAAGAGCGTCCAGTCGCGCGCTTGAATATCGCACTCGACGCTGAGCTCGGCGCAGAGAGCGCGGGCGAGATCGACGTTGAAGCCGATCAGCGTGCCTTCCTCGTCGTAATAGTTGAATGGGGGGAAATCGCTATCGGTCAGAAAGCGGAGCGTGTCGCCGGACCAGCCCGGATTTTGCGCCTGTTCCGCAGCCACCTCCGGCCCGGCTTCTTTCGCGCCTTGCTGCGCCCGGCCGGTTGCGGCGGAAAGCACGAAGCATATGGCTATTGCGGCAAATGCTGAACAGACTGATTTCATGATGATCTTGTTAGCCTGAAAGATTGCTTTGGACAACGGCCTCTCCTGCCACAGCGCGACGCGGCGGCAACGACTAGCCGTGAATTCAGCCTGAGGTTGGCGCAGCATTGGCATAAAAAACAGAACAGGCGCGGCCGGAAGCCGGGACATCCATAGCCAATGAGCCGTTCCCGGCAGATAGACAGACCGGTTTCCGCGCCAAACCATCAAATCCGCGCCAAACTTTGCCTGCCGGATGTTCTCCGCTATCTTCAACTGCGATCCTCCGCGGATACCGGGTTAGCCGCCGAATTGGATTCGCCGGCGATTTGATCCATATGATGGGATTAAGGTACATTCGTTAAAGGAAACAACATGAAAGTCACGAAACGCGACTTCCTGGCAACGTTCGCTTCAGCTGCGGCCGCAACCCTCGCTGCACTTGGCGGCGCCTGGGCCAAAACCATTCAGAAGCTGGAGTTAAGCGAAGCAGAATGGCGAAAGCGCCTGTCGCTGGAAGCATTTGATATTCTGCGCAAGGAGGGAACGGAACGCCCGTATTCCAGCCCTCTGAACAAGGAGAAGCGCAATGGCACCTATCACTGCGCGGGGTGCGATCTGGCGCTTTTTAGCTCGGACGCGAAATATGAAAGCGGCACCGGGTGGCCGAGCTTTTACAAGGTCATTGCCGGCCACGTCGAAACCAGGAAGGATTACGGCTTCGGTATGGTTCGAACCGAATATCATTGCGCGCGTTGCGGCGGCCATCAGGGCCACGTTTTTGATGATGGCCCGCAGCCCACGGGCCTGCGCTATTGCAACAACGGATTGGCATTGCAATTCAAACCGCGCATGAGCTGATTTAGAATTTCTGCCGCGATAATCAGGTGGCGCCACGGCATATGAGTGTACGAAGAAATCTCGTTCGCGCTGTT
>CAYWBS010000598.1:0-2593 GCA_964456215.1 uncultured Hyphomicrobiaceae bacterium | reverse complement strand
TCGTAGGCTTGGACCACCTTGTCAAGGATTTGTTCCGTCGTTTCGGTTTTGCAATCGGCGATAAGAGAGTAACCGATCGTTCCAAATACGCCGGCAAATTTACGGCTATAGGCAATGGGGACGACCGGGACGCCGCTTGAGAACGCGGCGATGCAGGCATGCATGCGCGATCCGCAGAACAGGTCCATCCGAGCGATATAGGTCTTGGCCGCGGAAGGACTTTCAAAGCGCGGAGCCACAACAACGCCTGGAAATTCATCAGCCAGAAGGCGCGACGCCCGGTAGTCGTCTTCAACCGCAAACCTATCGGATATGACGTGGCTGACCAGATGCACTTCACATTCAGGTTTGGCGGCAAAATAGCCGATGACGGATCTCGCCAGCTCCGGATAGTCGGCGGCAAGCGCGAACATGTTATCCTCGGTATAGCCGCCATTGAACAGCAATCCGGAGATGTTGAGGCCGACGCGGACCGGTTCGTTTCCGCGTTTTGCCGGAGTTTCATAGGGCAGGAGAAACGCAACATCCGTCGAGGCGATGGCGTCTCTCCGCAGATTGAGCTCTCTCAGGAATTCAGTCGTCAGTTCGTCGCGCGACACGATAGCGCGGGCCCGGTTCATGATTATTCGTGCGATGAATTTCGACCAGGGACGCTGAAACGGTCCGATCGTCTGCGGACTGAGAACGAGGGGACGCCGGGAGAGCAGAACCACGAATTTTGACAAGGCGTTGAGCGCAAAGCGCCGCGCGCCGTAGATGTCCGCGAAGCTGTCGCCGGCGCTTATGTCAAGCACGATATCGCAAGAGCGCACGGCGGAAAATAGGCCGCCCGACGGTGCAAGGAGCTGACGCGCCCGCAGTGGCACGACTTGCAGTTCAGGATGGATGATGTATGGCTCCCTCTGATCGCGCCAGCCCAAAACACGGTAACGCGGCACGATTCCGAGTTCGCGGCAGATATCCCCAACGATCCTGATATGCGATACTGTCAAGGCGCCGATACCGAAATTGTCGGAATTGACGGAGTGCCAAAGCAAGCCAATGGTGATAGTCGGAAGCGTTGTCAAAGCAGGATGTGCCTTAATCCAAGAACGATCGAAAATACAGCCACAGAAACGGCCTGTGGATTTTTGAATTGAAGCGGCCCGACGATCAGGTCATTGGCGGCAACACCGCGAAGGTATTGTGCAAAATCAATAGCGCGCGCAAGCGATATCTACAAATCCATGGAATTTCGTATACAGGCTTTGCCAATTTCCATGAGGGAAGCGTGACGTGAGCTTGCGCAAGCGCATTATCAGGGGTGGGGGAAACCTCATTCTTGGTCAGCTCGGCCAGCAGGGCCTGAGTTTCCTGCGCAATCTGATCATCGCCCGCCTGGTCAGCCCGGATGATTTCGGAATCGCCGCAAGTTTCGCCATTGTCATTTCGATCCTGGAGTTATCAAGTGACTTAGGCGTCGGCAGGTTCATCATCCAGGCTCCGGATGGTGATGATCCGGAAGTGCAAAGTACGCTCCAATTTGTCATGGTTCTCCGGGGCGTGTTCCTCGGTCTTATCATATTCGCTTTTGCCGACCTCATCGCCCGCTCGTTCGGCGTACCAGAAATTGCATGGGCCTACCGTTGGCTCGCACTCATACCCGTAATCAGAGGTTTTGCGCATCTTGACATAAAGCGCGTCCAGCGACGTCTCGCCTATCGGGCCGAGGTTGTGGCAGTTTTGTGGTCGCAAGGTTTGGCGGTTGTTGCGGCATTGCTATTCGGGCTTTGGCTCCGAAATTTTGAGGCCATGCTATGGGCGACGTTGGTTCAGACGGCAGTTATGGTCTTGGCGTCGCACTTCTATTGCGAACGCAGCTTTGAGCTCGCTCTTTCAGCGCCCGTCCTTAAGAGAATCTTTGACTTTGGTTGGCCTTTGTCGATCAACGGAATTCTCCTTTTTGCCACCAGCCAGGGAGACCGGTTGGTTATTGGCTCCTCTTTAGGGGTCGGAGCTCTCGGCCTTTATGCTGCGACGGCTCTTATTCCCCTTGCTCCCTACATGCTTGTTTCTAAGGTCTTTGCGGATCTCTACGTTCCCGTTTTAGCTTCCGTCTCAGGAGACCGGCTCTTGTTTCAGCGCAGGTACCAAACTTTAGTGGTGTTGTGCGCCCTGACGGCCGTGATTGTATTTGTCCCAATAATCGCGTTGGGGCACATAGCCGTCTCAGTGGTGTTTGGTCCTGAGTATGAAGGGCCTTATGGGCTTCTGGCATGGTTGGCCATCGCGGCTGCAGCACGCGTATTGCGGACAGCGCCGACGGTCGCTGCACTCGTGGTTGGCGATACGAAGAATCTTCTTTATGCAAACTCGACCCGGATAGTGGGGTTTGTCGTGGCGGTCGCCGTAGTCCGCTATGGTTACGGACTTCTGGCGGTGGCTGCGTCGATTACATCAGGCGAGCTACTTGCAACGGTTTTTGCGGTAATAAGGGTGAACCGCAGTTCAGACATGCCTTTATTTAGCGGATTTCGTTTTTTTGCTCCGGCAATGGGACTTTGCTTTACGACATTGGCACTCTTGATCTTCTGCGAGGGTGGAAGATCAAGAG
>CAYWBS010000597.1:0-2593 GCA_964456215.1 uncultured Hyphomicrobiaceae bacterium | reverse complement strand
AGGTTGTAGATCATGTGCTGCTTGCGGCTGAACAAGGGTTCGATGGTGATTGCGTCGAAACCGGAATCGGAAAGGAGCGCACACCACTCCTCTTTCGTCAGATAGTGGTAGTGCATGCACCGCAAATCCTCGTCCGCCGCCAACCGCTTGGCGGTGCCGACCATGCCGAGCAGGCGAAGAAGCTGATAGCGCAGCGTCGCTTCCCGAAAGCGTGGCGTGGGCGTCGAGAACAACAATAGGCCTTCAGGCTTGAGAACGCGCGCGGCTTCCCGAATTACGGCGCGCAAATTCGGCACATGTTCGAGGACGCAGATACTGACGGCGAAATCGAATGATTTGTCGGGCAATGGCATGTCGTCAATGCTGGCTCCGGTATAGCCGTCATAGCCATTGGCTTCGGCGATCTCCGTCTGCGGCATCATATCGACGCCGTGCAACGTTCGAATGCGCGAATGGCGTTTAAGGATGCCGCCGACGATGCCGCTCCCGGCGCCGAGATCAACACCGTCACCGGCAAGGTCCTGCTTCAGATACGCTTTGAGCTCAATCTTCTTGTGAATAGCCATTTCCGGGACATAGGCGTATGCCTCGCCAAGCTCTCGGTCCACGGTGTCTGGAACGCGTCGGCGAAAAACCGAAGCCAGCGCCCCCGCGATAAACACGCCGCCGAGATAAAGGGCCGTATTCGCCTTCGCGAACCAGCGATAGGGCGTTTGCCGGCTCAATGCCAGACGTTGCTGAAATCGCTCGTGATGCGCCTCGGCGCCAACCAGGGCGTCGGGCACGCGGCCGAATTTCTCAAGTTCGATTTGGTGAAGCATGAAAACGGGGTGCGACGGCTCTAGGCCACGCTCTCCTCCGACGACGAATTCATTAGTTAAGGGTTCGAGAGTTGAATTACCGATAGCCCGTCATCCGACCGCCGCCAAGCTCAAACGGCGGGCTCACCCCTGCCGTCATCCACATGCGGTGTACCGCCAATAGCCGTAAATCGGGGGCGCTCCGCCGACGTCACGACATGGTCGTCCCAGTAGCTCTTCCAAAGACCCCAAACGTTGCAAGCGCGGCAACATTCATAATCGTTCCAGCGACCTTCGAGATGGGCCCGGCGCATGTCCGACAATTTTTTCCAGGCTTCCAGCCAGGCGATCTCCCGCGCGTCGCCGAGGCTGGGGACGTCGTGCAGTTCTTCCTCTTCGAGAGTGTCGGGCACGGCCGCCACGCAGGGATAATATGTGCCGTGCGGAGAAAGCTTGAAATGCATGAAGATCGAAGTGCACGGAAAGCGCTCTTCGGGGGCCTCGTACACCGGCGTGAAGCCGGCCTCCCTGAGGTTTTTTTCCAGGTTCCAGGGGCCTCCACCCCAGTTGGCGACCCGGCGCTCGCTGACCATATCCCGTTCGCCGAGACGGGACCGCAGTTCGGCCATCGTAACCTGGTTCTGTTCGGTGGTTTCCTGGAATTCCATGAGATGGGTGGTAACGATGGTGTCGGGATTGATCCGATCGCGCATCGCAACAATCCGGTCGAGATTGGACTGGATCTTGTCGAAATCGTCGCGCTGAATTAATCGCTCATAGCTTTCCGCCGTCGGGGCATCCAGGCTGTATTGATAGTAGTCGAGCCCGGCCTCCAGGAGCCCTTCGATCACCTTCTCGCGAAATAGGCTACCATTTGTGGCCATGGACACGGGCAGCCTGGGCCGGACTTGTTTCATCAGCCGCACGGCGGGCACGAGATTGGGCGACGCGAGTGTCTCCGAATAGGAGGAAATGTTCAGGTGTACATTTTCTTCGGGCATCTCCTCCAAGACCTTCTTAAGCAGGTCGAGATCCAGCCAGACAGCCTTTTTGGGCTTGACGACCGATTGCGGGCAGAACAGACAAGAATGATTGCAGGGGGCCACGCCCAGATTTATTGAAAAGTTGGTCGGCAGCCGGCCGTTCCTGAATTCATGGGCGGCGGCGGCCTCGATTCGTTGCCGCTCAATCTGTTCGGGCGTCGGCGTGGGCTGGCCAGCGGCTTCCGCCTGCGCTGCTTGAGCCGGGCCATTCGACGCGGATCTGGACAAGCCAAATGGGCGCGGACCGCGCCCGATCACGGACCGCACGACAGCCGTGGCAATGGAGTCTGGGCCGCCAAGAGCGCGCACCACAAAAGATTTCAGGTTCTGGATTTCTGCCGACATTTCAGGATCCCATGACCTCTTCGGTTAACATTGAAGTATCCTCCATCTGCGGCGCAGACTGCTTCTGGAAGCCGTCGGCGCGCTTTCCATGAACGCTTCCGTCCTTCTCGAGCAGAAACGGTCCGATTACGAGCGCGTCGAGGCCGGACGTCATGAACGTGCGTATGGCGTCGTCCGGCGTGCAAACGATCGGCTCGCCGTTCAGGTTGAAGGACGTGTTGAGGACGACCGGAACGCCGGTGCGCAGCGCCACGTGCTCGATCAGTGCGTGGTACAACGCATTGTCCTCCCGCCGGACCATATGCAATCGGCCGGTACCATCCGCGTGGACAATGGCTGGAACGAGATCGCGGCGCTCTGGCCGCACCTTGTAGACCTGCTCCATAAAGCGGATGTCGGCGCCGT
>CAYWBS010000596.1:0-2597 GCA_964456215.1 uncultured Hyphomicrobiaceae bacterium | reverse complement strand
ATGGACTCTTACCATCGGCGCCGGGGCGGACAAGGCGTAACAACGGGGCGGGCTCACATCGATCGATCAACACCGTATTATGACGATCTGTGATTGGTGCATTGGTTGAGGAATCGGGGGTTTCCAGAGACAATGGGACGTTTTCTGATTTCCGTGTTGCGGACGCCCGGTGGCGACAAAAAAAAGGGCAACAGATAATGGTCAGCACCGCATTGGAGCTGGAAGCAAAAAAACGCATGCTGCCATATTTGAACGACGTCGCTTGGCCGACAGTCTATCTCGGCTTTGCGTGTGTGGCGGCCTTTCTCGGAATCTCCTATCTGGCCTTTGCGGGAATTATTCCGCTTTGGCTCGGATTGATCCTCAACTCCTTGGTGCTTTATGCGGACCAGACTCCGCTGCACGAAGCCGTTCACGGCAACATTGCGGGTAAACACAAGAACTACATGTGGCTCAATCATCTGGTGGGCCTCATGTGCGGCGCCGTCCTGCTGCACGAATACAAAATGTTCCGCGTCATGCACACGCTGCATCACCGCGACACCAACAATCCGGAATTCGACCCCGATGTCTGGGTCTTTGCAAGAACACCCCTCGGCGTATTTTTAAAGTGCCTGACCATACCGCTGCAATATCACTATTACTTTTTCAAAAACATATTCTTGGCGGAAGAATACAGAAAAGAGGTGATCCATATCTTCCTGGTTTACTGGATTCTTTATAGCCTCATTTTCTGGGCTTGCGTATTCGGCTACCACTGGGAGATTCTGAGCCTGTGGTACATTCCGCATTTCCTTGCGAGCGGGCTGGTCATTTATTTCTTCGGCTATCTCGTTCACCCCAAGGAACAAGGCGAAGACCGGTTTAAGAATACCCGGGTGTACTTTTTCAAAGGACGCTTCGCGCCGATCATCAACTTACTTTGGTTCTTTCAGACCTTTCACCTGATCCACCATCTCTATCCACGCATACCGTTTTACAAATATCCAAGCGTTTTTCGTGACTTGCGGCCAATTCTGCAGGAGGCAGGATCGCCAATATTGGAATATGGTCACGCGCCATTGTCCGTGGGTTCAGATGGCACGGCACGCATGCCAAGTTAGCCTGGAACCAACCCGCCATCGTCTAGAGCCCGCTCCTCCGCCAGTTCTTCCTGGGGGTACGCTCTTCTTAAGTGTTTCCAGGGACAAAACACGAAGGCGGGGATGGGCACCGGTTTTCCTGGAAACACGAAAAATCAGAGGGCCAGAGTGTTTGAGCGGTTCAACGAAAAGCAAATACAGTCTGACAATGCCGAGGGCCACGGGCACTCAATTTTTCGCTGGTTCGAGAGCCAAGACCGCATGCGTGAATGAAGACGAAACAGTAGAAAGCGGTTTTCGTTGATTGTGGACGGAACGCAACAGTTTCCGACGCCTGCTTTTAGTATACTAACTCTCGCTGCCGTGATTCGCATTCATCGTCCAATACTACGCTATGCAAGGACGTTCAGCTTGACCAGTTGGCAAATAGCAAAGTTGATCCAGCGGCTGGTGCTGTGTTTCGCGGTGATTTGCTTGGCTTTGGATTTCGGTCCGGCGATCGCTCAAGACGTCGAAAACGTGCAAATCAGCACGCGCGTCGGGCAAATGCTCATTCTGAAACTGCCCGGTCAGCCTGACTCCGGCTATAGGTGGCGAATGATCGCCGAGGAGAGCCAGGGCCGGGAACTCGTCAACGTTCGCGAACTTGGCTGGACCTTTCAACGCTCGCAAGGTTTATTTTCGGTGCGCGAAGTCGGAACCTTGCGCTACACCGTTGAAACGAGGGCTGCGGGCAAGGCGTATCTGGTGTTCGAATATCGCCGCATGGTTCCCGAACCCCCTCCCGGCAGGCGCCGGATCGTCGAGATTGACATTGCGCCCGATGCTCCTACCAACTAGGAAAGCCGCGTTTCGCTTTTTTGTTGGGGCACCTTGGCTCGGTCGTCAGCGGAATAGGTAATATGATCGCCTAGTGCAGCCGCAGATCACCATCGACGTAGCGGAACTCCGCCGGCGAGATGAGACGCCGATGGGCAACGCGCACCATATAAAGGGCGCCCTCGAGATTGGCTGACCAGAAATCAAGAAATCCTTTTAGCTTGGGAAACCGTGGTGCGAGATCGTAGTCCTGCCAGATAAATGATTGCAGAACCGCGGGATAGTCCGGCATGCGATAAAGAATTTCCGCGGTCGTTAGACTGTGGCCAAAGAGCTGATTTCGAAAATCCCGGTCACCCATTCTTCGCCTCACGAAGCTTCTGAATCGATCACCTTAGTATCTTAGCAAAAACGGATATGTTATTACAGTTAATAGAAGTGTTGGATCAGCTTTTGGCAGCGCTTTAAGAAGACTGCTATCAAATTCATTCCAAAATTTAAGAACCGGTAACTAAGCGGACGACGAGAACAATCCCGAATATGCTCATGAGTCCACCTGAAATCTTTGCCAATTTCCGCGCCTGCTTCTCTTCATGCCCGACTAACCATTCATACATATATCCCGATGCCGCCGCGATAGCGTATTGAATGAATCCGAAACCCAATAAATAGGTCAGCAATGGCGTAGTCTCGGCG
>CAYWBS010000595.1:0-2626 GCA_964456215.1 uncultured Hyphomicrobiaceae bacterium | reverse complement strand
AAGCCTTTCAACGTTAGACAGAGTGTCTTTGGCATGTGGACGGATACGGCGAATTCCATATTGCGCGCCAGGTTTCCTGTGGGCCAATGGAAAAGTCTTGAGGTGGAGTAGGCGCGGATGCCGGCGAACGATATAGAACGAGGTCTCGTTGCCCGTTACCTCGCCCGCGTCCTTGAGCGAGGCGATATGCCTCTGCGCGCCAACCGTTATATCCTTTACTGGCTGAATGAACGGGCGGAATTGCTCGGGCTTCCTCTGCCAAAGGCCTTGGCGAAATCGATCGGAAACATCTATTCCGGAGGCTTCAGCGTCGCCGATTTCGAGCGTGCCTATTCAGCCGGCCGCGATCAGGTGATCAGCGATTTGCGCCGCGCCGCCGAAGAGACGGCGCGGCCGGAGCCATTGGCGACGAATCTTGAGATCTTGACGAACGCGCTTGGCCTTCCCCGCGCCGCCTGGAAAATCCTTGGTCTTGTCGCCTGTTATGCGCGATACGAGCAGGTTCAATATCTCTGCAACAATATTTCAGAGGCCGCCGGGCCGATCAGCCGGGTCATCGCGCTTCTTGTGGGCGAGCCGGCACGAAGCGTCGACCAGCTCATTTCACCGATCGGCGAGCTCGTTACGTCCGGCGCCCTGCAGCTCCGGGACGGGCGCGAAGACATCGGCGGCGTCAACGGCCGTTATGCGATTCCGCCGCGGCTCGATCTGTGCCTGGACCGGCCACACAGTTCTTTCGCCGAGATGCGCCAATCGATGATGGGCGATCCCGTGCCGCCAAATATCGAGCTTTGCGACTACGCCCATGTGGCCATCGACCGGGATCTGATTAAGCGGGTTCTCAAAGGCGCCGCCGAAGAGGGCGCCACCGGCGTCAATATTCTTCTCTATGGGCCTCCGGGTTCGGGCAAGACGGAATTGACGAAGGTCGCGGCGATCGCGGCCGGGCTTTCGCTTTACGGCGCCGGCGAGCAAGCCGCCACCGACGGAGAGACCGACCGCTCGTCGCGCTTGTCGGACCTCGTCTTCCTGTTGCGCCTGTTGAGCGGCTCGGAGAAAACGGCGCTGTTGTTCGATGAGTTGGAGGATGTCGCCTGGCAGCTCATTCGCCGCGGCGGCTCCAAGCTTTATCTGAACCGCCTGCTTGAGACCAATCCGGTTCCCATTCTTTGGACCTCGAACAATATCGGCGAAATCGACCCGGCGCTTTTGCGGCGCATGACGCTCGCCATCGAGCTCAAGCAGCCGCCGGCGCGCCAGCGCGAGCGCATTCTCGCCCGGCTCTCGGAGCGCCACGGCGTCCCGCTCTCCGATATCGAGCTTGAATCACTGGCTCACAAGCTCGATGCAACGCCGGCCGTTCTCGAGAACGCGCTTCTTGCGGCGCGCTATTCGGGCGGCGGGTCGGAAGCCGTCGAGCGGGCGGCGCTCGGCATTGTCAAGGCCGTCTCCGGCGTCCGCGCGCGGCGCAACAACCAGATTCCAGATTTTGATCCGAAGCTCAGCCGCGCCAGCCAGGACCTGCCCTCCTTAAGCGACAGCCTGGTACGCGGCGGGGAACTGGCCTTTTCGCTCTGCCTGTCCGGACCGCCGGGCACCGGAAAATCCGCGTTCGCCCGCCACTTGGCAAATCGGCTCGATCTCGAAGTGCTCCACAAGCGGGCGTCGGATCTGCTCGGCGCCTTTGTCGGCGAATCCGAAAAACGCATCGCCGATGCCTTCGAGGAAGCGCGGGAGGCGCGTGCCTTTCTGATTTTTGACGAAGCGGACTCGTTTTTGTTCGACCGCAGAGACGCCGTTCGCTCCTGGGAGGTGACACAGGTCAATGAGATGCTGACCTGGATGGAAGAGCACCCTCTGCCGGTCTGCTTTACGACCAACTTGATGGAGCGCATGGATTCGGCCTCTTTGCGGCGTTTCACGTTCCATATCCGGTTCGAGTTTCTGGATCGGGAAGGACTTAGACGCGCCTATCGGGTCTTTTTCGATCTAGATGACGTTCCGGATGAGGGATTTCGCCTCGGCAATCTCACCCCTGGCGATTTCGTACAGGTCCGCAAGCAGGCCGAAGTCCTGGGTGTCCTTGACAAGACCGATGAGCTGTTGGAACTTTTGGGCGACGTCAGCAGGGCGAAGCCGGGTACGCTGGCGTCGATTGGATTCGTCCGGTAGGCGCCGGCCGGGCGGATGGAAACCGGAGCAGAGCCGGATGCGCCTCAGGACCGGCTTGCCTATTCGTGGAGAGCACGTCCAAACCCAAATCCATGCTCTACGACGTCGGCCGGTCGGGATCGCAGGTTTCGTCGGAAAATTTCCAGATCGTATTGTTCAAAGACATGACGCAGAGAGCCTGTCTGGGCGATTTGCCCGGAAGCCTGATGCAGGCGGTGGCACCAAGTTTGTAGTTGGCTCCCTGAAAGCGGCATGTGCAGGGAAGCCGCTTTATGCCGTTCAAAGCGGAATGATCTTGCGCCGTCTCGTTCTTGCCGGGGCCGTGCAGCGGTTCGGAGACACCACCGCGAGCGCCCACGATGACAAATGTGGCCGTGACTAAAATAAGGGCTATGCTGCGATTTACCCCATGGGGCCTGATCCCGGCAGATATCATGTGCCCCCGGCTGTGGTT
>CAYWBS010000594.1:0-2633 GCA_964456215.1 uncultured Hyphomicrobiaceae bacterium | reverse complement strand
TTCCTCCGTGAGACGCTGACTTATGGAGCGCCAGAACCCCGCCACCGGCTTGATCGGCCTTTTCGTCCGTCACCCGACGGCCGCCAATCTTTTAATGGCAGCTATGGTGCTGATCGGTGTCTATTCGCTGACAAAGATGAACCGGCAGTTCTTCCCCACCGTCGAAGTGCCGGTGATTACGGTTTCGGTCGTTTGGTCGGGCGCCAGTGCCGCGGATGTCGAGGAGAATATTCTCGATTCCCTGGAACCGGAGCTGAGGTTTCTCGACGATGTGAGCGAGGTGACATCCGTTGCCCGGGAGGGCGGCGGAGTTATATCGATTGAATTTCACGCCGGCGCAGACATGCAAAAGGCGCAGTCGGACGTCGAGCAGGCGGTTGCACAGGTCACGACCCTTCCCGAAGGCTCGGAAGAGCCGGTCATCACGCGGGTCGCTTTTTATGAACCCGTTGCCAATATTTCCGTCGCCGGACCGTTCAGCGAGAGCGCAATCAAGACATATGCCAAGCAACTCAGGGACGGGCTGCTGGACGCGGGCATCGACCGCGTCACCTTCAAGGGCAGCCGCGACGAAGAAATCTGGGTTCAGGTCCGGGAATATCATCTTCGCCGCCTCGATTTCACACTGTCGGAGATCGCAGGCAAAATCCGTGAGAACACGCGCGATCTGCCATCCGGAACCCTGGAAGGCGATGTGGAAATGCAGCTGCGTTCGGTCGCGGAGCGCAAAACGCCCGAACGGCTCGCGGGGATCGAAGTCAAATCGCTGACGAGCGGTGAAAAGATCCACCTTGGCGACATCGCAAAAATCGAGACGAGGTTTGACAAGGATGCAGATCGCGGCCAGAGCCGCGGGGAAATGGCGATCGAGCTCGGGATCTTTCGATCGGTATCGTCAGACACGCTGCAGACCATGGATCGTATGCAGGCCTATCTGGACAGGGTCGTGCCGACCTTGCCGAAAACGCTGAAAGTGACGCTCTATCGCGTCCGCGGAAAATTCGTGAAACAGAGGCTGGGCATTTTGGTCAAGAACGGCCTGCAGGGACTCGTTCTGGTTCTGATCATACTCTTCATTTTTCTAAATGCGCGAATAGCGTTTTGGGTGGCGGCCGGAATTCCCGTTGCCTTCATGGGGACGCTGGCCGTCATGTATATGAGCGGGCAAACCATCAACATGGTGTCGATGTTCGCGTTGATTATGATGCTTGGCATCATTGTCGATGACGCCATTGTCGTAGGCGAACATACGGCGACGCGTCAGGAAATGGGCGATACCCGGCTCGAGGCGGCCGAACGCGGGGCGATCCGTATGGTCGCGCCTGTCTTGGCGGCAACGCTCACCACGCAGGCGGCTTTTTTTCCGATCTTTCTGGTTCGCGATCGCATTGGCGACATTATGTCGGCCATTCCCCTTGTGGTCATCGCCGTCCTGGCGGCGAGCGTGATCGAGTGCTTCTTTATTTTGCCCGGCCATCTCCGCCACGGTTTCGGCAAGATGAAGCGGGAGCCCAGCCGGTTTCGCCGAGCGTTTGACGCCGGTCTTGCCGCTTTCAGGGATGGACCTTTCCGGCGTATCGTCGCGCTCGCCTATTATTGGCGCTATACCACCGTTGCCGTGACGTTTGCTTCGTTAATCATAGCCGTCGGGCTCATCGTCGGCGGCCGCGTCGGATTTACGTTTTTCCCGTCCCCCGAGCCGGAAAACATCAGCGCGATTGTGGAGTTTGGCGCCGGGACGCCTGTTGACGAACAAATCGCGGCTTTGAAGAGGATCGACGAATCGCTTCTCCGCGCCGAGCTTGATGTGGGTGGCGGCAAGGAAAAACTGGTCGTCAACAGCTTTGTCACGCTCGGCTCGGTGGGGCAGAGCCGCGGCGACAATCTCGCCGAGATCGATGTGCAGTTGACGGCAAGCGAAGAGCGCACAATTCCCACCAAGGATATTATTCCGGCCTGGCGCAAGCGCTTGCCGCAAATTCCCGGGGTCGAGCGGATCGCCATATTGGGCCAGCGCATCGGACCGCCGGGCCGGGATATTGATGTGCGGCTGCAAGACGCGCCTGTAGAAAAGCTTAAGGCCGCGGCAGCGGAGCTGAAGGCGGCACTCACACGTTTTCCCGGTGTGTCGGCCATCGCCGATGATCTTCCCTATGGCAAGCAGGAACTCATTCTCGAATTGACGCCGCGGGGAACGGCGCTTGGCTTCACGAGCGACAATGTCGGAACCCAGGTCCGCAATGCTTTTGACGGCGCGATCGCCACAAGGTTCGCCCGGGGAGACGAGGAGATTACCGTGCGCGTCCTCAGGGTTCAGGAAACCTCGGGCGCCCATTCACTTGGGCAAATCTATCTCAGAAGTCCGGGCGGCCAGCGTGTTCCCCTGACGGAGATCGTCAAGATCCGTGAAAAGGCAGGCTATTCGGTTATCCAGCGCAAGGACGGCGTGCGCACCGTGGCGGTAACGGCGGATCTCGATCCGAAGGTCGCGAGCGTCCCTGATGTCCTTGCAAATCTTGCCAAAGACGTCATGCCGGTTCTCGCCGCCAAATATGGGCTCAACTACAAGTTCAAGGGGCGCGACGAAGAGCGGCGGAAATCATTCGCCGATCTCAGGCTTGGCGCGCTTTTGG
>CAYWBS010000593.1:0-2644 GCA_964456215.1 uncultured Hyphomicrobiaceae bacterium | reverse complement strand
CCAGGAGGGGCCCTACGAGACCTACATCAGGCTGTCGGTGGATACCGAACGCCGGACGCGAACTGTTGCGGGCACGGTCTTTTCCGACGGCAAGCCCAGGATCATTCAGGTCGACGACATCGACATGGAGGCCGAGCTCGGCGCCCACATGCTCTACACCGAGAACCTCGACAAGCCGGGCCATATCGGGGCGCTCGGGACAGTGCTCGGAGCGGCGCAAATGAACATTGCGACCTTCAATCTCGGCCGCAAACAAGCGGGCGGCAAGGCGATTGCGCTCTTGGAGGTGGACGAGCCCATCGCCGATGACGTTCTCGCCAAGGTCCGCGACTTGCCGCACGTGACGCGCGCCAAGCGCCTCTCATTCTAGTGCAAGCAGAGACTCTGACCCGACGAGCATCAATCATGGCGCAGCAGAACCTCATTCTTGATTTCGACAGCACCTTGATCGAAGTCGAAGCGCTCGACGAGCTTGCCGCCATCGCTTTGGCGAAGAGCGCGCATGGCGCCGAGACGGCGGCGGAAATCGCTCGCATCACCGAATTGGGCATGGACGGGGAGATCCCGATCGATGAGTCGCTGGAGAAAAGGATCAAGTTGCTCGACGCTCGGCGCGCCGACGTGGCGGCGATCGTGGCTCTTCTCAAACGAAGGATATCGCCGTCCTTCAGGGCCAACGCAGACTTCTTTGCGCGCAACCGCGAGCGAGTCTTTGTCATCTCCAATGGCTTCAAAGACTACATCGTGCCAGTCGTCGAAGAGCTGTCGATCGATGGCTCCAACGTCTATGCTAACAGCTTCATCTATGGCTCGGACGATCGGATTACCGGCTACGATAAGGGTAACCTGCTGGCACAGGCCGGAGGCAAGTCGAAGCAGCTTCTGGCGCTCGGACTAAGGGGCGAGATTTATGTGCTCGGCGACGGCTACACGGACTATCAGATGACCGACACCGGCCGCGTGACCAAGTTCATTGCATATACGGGCAATGCCGCCCGCCCGCATGTTACGGAAAAGGCCGATCACGTCGTCGACAGCTTCGACGCGTTTCTCGGTCTCGGATATTTCTCGGACTGACGCGGGCGCGGACCGTCCCGGAGATCGAAAACAGGTTTCTTCTTTGGTGTCGCATCTCTGTTTTTTCCTATTTTGTCCAAAGCGTTAGTGACGCCCTGCGCACTCATTCGATTGCCGGGTGCAACCAAATCTTCGCTTGTCCGTATAGCCGAGTACGCGGCCGTTCCGGCCGGCGTTAGCGCGGCGCGTCGTGTGAGATAGCGTCCGGGGGATAGTGCAGATGAGTTGGTTCAAGAGCCTGCTCAACGCAGGCAAACGTGACAAGCTGGGCATGCCGCCGGCCGACTCGGTCGCTCCGGACGCCGGCAGGTTTCAATGTAGTCAACCGGAAGATCTTTATGCCCGTCTCGGTGTGAAACCGACAGCGTCACCCAGCGAAATTCGCCGCGCATACCGCGCGCGCCAAAGTCTTTCATCCCGATGTCAATCCGGACGACAGTCTCTCAGAAGACGCATTCAAGCTCGTGTCCGAGGCCTTCGCCATTTTGTCCGACGTTGAAAGCCGCCGACGCTATGACCAATCTCGCCTGCAGCACGGCCAGAGCCAGTCCGGCCGGGCAATGTACAATCGTTTTCCCGGCCAATTCGCGCGCGGCTTTCTATCAGGAATTCTGACCGTATCTTGTCTTGTGCCAGTGATCTTGTTGGTCAACGCAATGCGCAAGGAGGACATCCGTGCCGCATCAGCCATTTCCATTCCGACCGAGGGCGCCGCAGCGCACGAAGTCGGTACGCTGCAGAAGCGCGAACGTGCTTCTCACGAGATGGTCCATGTTCAAACCGGCCGTGCAAGCGTCAAGCAAGAACGGACCGGAACTTTGCCCCTGAAGGATGCTGACGCGGAGATCACCGCCGGCGCGTCGCCTACCGATGCAGACACCAGCAACAGCCGCAAGCCGGCAAACTCCCGTTTGGATGTCGTGGGGCACGAACGACCCGCGAAAGCGGACACAAGCGCGGATGCTAAGCCCATAGCGCCTGCCGTTGGCATGCGTGAGCGACACCACGACAGAAAGGCCAACCCGCCAACCAAAACATTGGACGGAACTTTGGAGGTCGCCCATGTCGATGCAATGCGGATGATGGAGAGCTATCTCCGCAACTGACAGCACCCGCAGGCCCTCAGCCCGTCCCCCTCCTACCCTCAAAAGCTGGCCGGCGGCAGCCCGCTGATTCCGCAAACGTGAAACATGTGCGTTCGGTGGTTACGAGGCAGGTCAAAGCCTTCCGCAGACAGGCTGGTTATGCGGCATTCGCGCTTGCCTCGCCCGCAGTCCAGAGCAAATTTCGTGGCGCCCGCGAATTCCTTAAAATGGTCGAAACGTCCTATCCTGAAATCCCTGCGTCGAAGACGGCTTCTTTCCTCGGCCTGGTGCGAACACGCGACAAGGTGATCGCGCGCTTCCTGCTCGAAGGATCAAACGGACGTTCGGTGGAGGCGCGTTACCACATGGTCCGGCTTGCCGGACGCTGGCGCATTGACGGATGTGTCATCGTCCCTCGGTGAACACGGTGCTTGGGTATGCTCTTACAGCACAAGAACCGAGTGCCGACAGACGAATGTCAC
>CAYWBS010000592.1:0-2645 GCA_964456215.1 uncultured Hyphomicrobiaceae bacterium | reverse complement strand
ATTGATACGCCATGAAGGACGATAAGATTGTCACCTTGCGCCAGCAGGGAGAGTTCACCGATCCGCTCACTGAAGTCCTGCGCAATGGAGCGCGCCAGCTTCTGGCCCAGGCAGTTGAAGTCGAACTCGCCGAATGTCTGGAAACCTATTCCCATCTCACGACGGAGAACGGCCATCAGCGTCTGGTCCGGCACGGCCATATGCCGGAACGGAGCATCCAGACCGGCATCGGTCCGGTAAAGGTGCGCCAGCCCCGGCTGCGTGACCGTGGCGGTTCCGATTGCCTACAAGATTACCGTTGACTGGCTGACCACGAAAACGAGCGGCGGGATATCTTCGACGCCGGCGGTAGCGCTCGCGGCGGTGCCCGTATTCTTCATCATTGCTTACGGTCTTGGCCGCGTCTTGATGATTGGCTTTGCGCAAATCCGAGACGTGCTTTTTACCAAGGTCGGACAGAACGCCGTCCGCCAGCTTGCCGAGCGGACATTTGTGCATCTCCATAATCTGTCTCTCAGGTTTCATCTCGAGCGGCGCACAGGCGGTCTGAGCCGGGTTATCGAGCGCGGCACGAAAGCGGTGGAGCTGATTATCCGGATGGGCGTTTTGAATACAATACCGACGATCATCGAAATGGCGCTCGTCGGTATTATGTTTGCTGTCTATTTCGGTTGGGGATTTGTGCTCATTATCACAGCGACAATTATCGTATACTTCGCATTCACAGTGAGTGCCAGCGAATGGCGTATCGCAATTCGGCGGGAGCTCAATGAATCGGACACCGAGGCGCACTCGAAAGCAGTCGACAGTCTGCTGAATTACGAGACCGTCAAATATTTCAACAATGAAGGATTGGAGACTCGGCGGTTCGACGCTTCCATGGCGGATTATGAGCGCGCGGCAATTAAGACCTACTTCTCGCTCGGCATACTCAATTCGGGCCAGGCTTTTATCTTCGCCGTCGGGCTGACGCTTTGCATGCTGCTTGCCGCCCGGGGTGTTGCCGGCGGCACGCTTACAGTCGGCGATTTCGTAATGGTCAATGCGATGCTCATCCAGCTCTATCAGCCCCTCAACTTCATGGGCATGGTTTACCGCGAAATCAAACAGGGTCTCGTGGACCTGGAATCGATGTTTGTGCTGCTTGGCGAGGAAGGCGAGATCAAGGACAAACCCGGCGCCAGGCCCCTCAGAGTTACCGAGGGGACTATACGTTTCGAGAATGTCTTCTTCGCCTATGATTTGGAAAGGCCTATTTTAAGAGACATCAGCTTTAAAGTTCCGGCTGGAAAAATGGTGGCTCTGGTGGGGCCCTCCGGCGCGGGTAAATCGACGGTTTCCCGGATCCTGTTCCGGTTTTATGATATTTCCTCCGGCCGGGTTTTGATCGACGGGCAAAATATTCAGGACGTCACTCAGGCGTCGTTGCGCAAAGCGATCGGCATGGTGCCTCAGGACACGGTCCTTTTTAATGATACGATCGCTTACAATATCCGTTATGGCCGGCCTGAGGCCACGGACGACGAGGTGCGCGAAGCCGCGCGGTTAGCTCAGATTGATGAATTCATTCAGACCTTGCCGGAAGGATATGCCACCCGAGTTGGTGAACGCGGTTTGAAACTTTCAGGTGGAGAAAAACAAAGGGTTGCAATAGCGCGCACGATATTGAAAGGCCCTCCGATCTTGATGCTCGACGAAGCGACGTCGGCCCTCGACAGCCACACGGAAAAAGAAATTCAAGACGCGCTCGACCGCATAGCGAGGAATCGCACAACGCTCGTAATTGCTCATCGTTTGTCGACAATCGTTCATGCCGATGAAATCATTGTTTTCGAACAGGGCCGGATCGTAGAACGCGGGACCCACGCGCGGTTAATTGAGAAAGGCGGACTTTATGCCAGCATGTGGGAGCGTCAACGGGAGGCCGAGGAAGCCCGGGCGCGTCTTGCCCAGGCGTTGGAGGAATCTGAAGAAGAGAAAGTTGATATCCTTCCCGATCCGGTCCCGGCAAAATAGGTGTGCTACGTGGGATGGTCGTATTGATGAAAGTGCACGAACGATTTGCGGATGCGCCCGGAATTTGCGGCGGTGCTCATTGCAGGTCGATATGATACGGAACTGATCCGTTAAGACGAATGTCAAGGAGGCCAAAATGGCGCAATCCTCGAGCGTGTTCGATACGATTGCTTCCCACCTCGCACCCGTACACCGCGAGGGACATAAATTTGTCGCCGGAGGTGCAGCGATAACACTTCTACTCTTTTTGCTTTGGACACCGCTCGGCTGGATCGCCGCCGCGTTAACGGCTTATGTGGCATATTTTTTTCGTGATCCCGATCGTGTGACGCCGCTGCGTGAAGGACTCGTGATCAGCCCCGCCGACGGTGAAATCGTGGCGATCGACCGTGTCGTCCCGCTTGGTGATCTGGAGCTTGGCGACGAACCGGTGGCTCGCATTTCGATATTTCTCTCATTATTCGACGTGCACATTAATCGCGCACCGGTCTCTGGCCGGGTTTTGCGTTCCGTCTATTCCCCGGGGGTGTTCCATAATGCCGCACTCGATAAGGCGAGTGAGGAAAACGAGCGGCGTTCACTCGTGTTTGAAAATCATAAGGGACAGCAGATCGGCGTCGTTCAAATTG
>CAYWBS010000591.1:0-2648 GCA_964456215.1 uncultured Hyphomicrobiaceae bacterium | reverse complement strand
CCGATGACCTGATTGGCGCCGTGCATTCCCGGATGATGGTGAGTGACGGCGGCGTTCAGGACGTTTTGCTGTTCGGGAACGCTGCAAATATAGGCGCTTCCCGTCGCCAGTCCGGCGGCGAGGAAGCCGCGCCTGCTGAGAGGACGTTTGCGTGTGAAAAGATCCCTTATTGCCATCAGCTGCACTCACCGTTCCAGCGTCGAAATCGTTAGGGTTGCCCCGTAACCAATTTGATTCAAGTCGTGCGCCCCTCTCTGTTTAGTTCCATTGCAAATGATTTGCAATAGCATCTAATGCCCCGGGTGTTGCCACTTGGCCGATCCATCCCGGTTCCCGCATGACCTATCCGGAACCGCGTTCCGCTGGCAATTGGCGGCTGCGTGACCGGAACATCAATTTATGCGCCCCAGTGGACCCCGCCCGAAGCGGGCTGGCGTTTGGGGTGGGGGTGAGGAGATAGCCCTCCCCGCGTAGGGGGAGGGAAGAGATAAGAGCAGCCTAAACATCCCTCCCCTTGACGGGGAGGGTGGGCTGCGGCGCGGAGCGGGTGAGGCCGGTTGGGTGAACCACCGGCGCTTGCGTTCACCCCCCCACCCTTTCCGCCGGATGACCTGCCCGGGCCGGCCCGCGCAAGATCATGGCGGAAAGCCCTCCCCGCGTTGGGGGAGGGAAGAGAAAAGAGCCGCCTAAACATCCCTCCCCTCGATGGGCGGGTGGGCTGCGGCGCGGAGCGGGTGAGGCCGTAGCCCGGATGAAGCGAAGCGAAATCCGGGAACGATCGACAGGCCGCCCCGGGTTTCGCCGCGCTCCACCGGGCTACTTGCTTCGCCGTTCCCGCCGGCCGCCGGACCGCGCAAATCCGTGACCAACGGCCGATGGCCCGGTCCGCCGTTCCGTGATCCGGCATTTTGGGCTATGAATCCGATGCGTTTCCGAACAATTTGTCGATTGAGTTTCAAATTGCTGGAGACAAGGTGGCCATGAAACGGAGCGTCGCGGATGGGTTCGACAGCCTGAGCGCACAGCTGTTGCCGGCTTTCAGCGATTCGGAGAAGGGGGCGAAAAACTTCAGCGCCATCGAGCGTTGCCTGAAATCCGATTTCGGCATGTCCTATATGGTGACCTTCGGGTCGACCGGCCATGGCACGAATGTCGACGGATATAGCGGCGTGGATTGCTTTGCCGTGATCGGTAAATCGCGGCTTTGCGAGGCGTCAGGCGAGTGCCTTTCCGAGATCTGGCAATCGCTCCTGGACCGCTTTGCCGATGCGGTGATTGTGGAAGGCCGCCCGTTCATTTCAATCCCGTTTGGCGACAGCCGGTCAGAGAGGCATCACGTCGTGCCGGCATATTCGAAAGGCGACCGGGATGGCCACGATGTTTACGGCATCCCGGGGCCGGGCGATCGCTGGGTCGACTCCTGTCCCGGCGCCCACAGCGCCTGGATCAACAGCCTGAACGACGAACTCGGCAGGAATCTCAAACCCTTCATTCGCGTCGTCAAATCTTGGAACTACTCGAACGACCAACCGCTTTGGTCCTTCTATCTCGAGCTTTGCGTGGCCGATTTCCTCAGCAAGGACAGTTTCATCGACTATTCTTTCGATATGAGGAATTTTTTCGACTATATGGTCGCCCGGAACCTGGCGCCGTTCGAGGACGCAGAAGGCTCCGGGGAACCTGTTTACGGAACCAGCCTCGCGGACAGAGACACGGCCCTGGCCAAACTCAGGATCGCCGCGGAGCAGGCCGGAAAAGCCCGCGAATGCGAAGTCAGAGGCGAAATCGTCGACGCCTATTACTGGTGGCGCAAAGTGTTTCGATTGAATTTTCCGGCTTATTGATCTACGCGCCCGGAGACCGTCCCCGTTGAAATTCCGGTCGTGTCCCAGTTTGCAATTCCGCTATCGACCGCTGGCGGGCTTATGGGTGTAAAATGTTAATGTCGGCAAGGCGGTGGGAGCGGACATTGGGCCAATGGCCTTACTTCGCTTTGGGGCATTGAACGGAACTCCGCCGGACGGCGTTTGTAACCCCGTCCGCACCATTCATTCAAAGTTGATCAAGTGCAAAACGTTAGAGATTTTTACCCGCCCGGCGATGGATAGCTCCCGCTCATGATGCTGTGGTCGGCTCCTGTTTCAATGGCCACGTCAACAGCAACCATCATGGCACCTAGATGCCGGTGGAGGAGCCGACCACAGCATCATGAGCGGACAATCACTTTTCTTCCCAATAAATCAAATAGGTATTGGTACTTGTCACTGATGGACGATCAGTCGATAGCGTCATTCGTCAGTAGTTCCTGTGGGGACGTGAATGCCCGGTTGCTGTCGATCGTACTGAAGTAAGGCTGACCAACGCGTATGTGCGAATTGGGGCATTGTCGTTCGTCACAACAGCACGTGTGCTGCGTTCAGCGCCTAGCTAAGCAAAATTCTTCGCGCCAAACAGTCTATCAAGCAACCGTTCGCCTACAATTATGAACATGCCGAGCAATATTTTGATATAATGCAGAGGCTTGGTATTATTTTTTATAATGCAGTGGCCTGTTCGCATAGAACGGACAGCCGAGATTTAAAGGGAGGATAACAATGCTCAAGAAGAGAGCGGAGAAGGGCCTGTTCGAACTCTATCGAACTGATCCT
>CAYWBS010000590.1:0-2653 GCA_964456215.1 uncultured Hyphomicrobiaceae bacterium | reverse complement strand
TTTCCGTCCGGAAACTCTACCTCATCGACCTGTGGCTTCACATTGTGCCATTTGTAGTTTCTGAGGGCCGCGACCTGAATTTCCGAGTCGAAATGGCCGATATTCGAAACGATCGCGCGATCTTTCATCTCACGCATATGATCGAGAGTAATGACGTCCTTGTTGCCGGTCGCGGTCACAAAGATGTCGCCGGCCGAGACCACGTCCTCGATCGTCGCCACTTCATAGCCTTCCATGGCGGCCTGCAGCGCACAAATCGGGTCGATTTCCGAAACAACGACACGCGCGCCTTGGCCGCGGAGCGAACTGGCGCAGCCCTTGCCGACATCACCATAGCCGCAAATAACCGCGATCTTGCCGGCAAGCATGACGTCGGTCGCCCGCTTGATCCCGTCGACGAGACTTTCCCGGCATCCATAGAGGTTATCGAATTTGGACTTGGTGACCGAATCGTTGACATTAATGGCCGGGAACGGCAGTTCGCCCTTTTCCTGCATTTGATAAAGACGGTGGACACCGGTCGTCGTCTCTTCCGTCACGCCACGAATTTCGCTCCGGATCTTGGAGAACCAGCTTGGCGACTTGGCGAGCCTTTTGCGAATGGTCTCGAATAACATCCTTTCTTCGTCATTGGACGGGTTCTCAAGAATGGATGGATCGGTTTCCGCTTTTGCCCCGAGAATGACCAGTAGCGTCGCATCGCCACCGTCATCAAGGACCATATTTGCCGTCTGACCGCCGCCCCAATCGAATAGCGCATCGACGAAACGCCAATAGTCCTCCAGACTTTCGCCCTTGAACGCAAAGACGGGAATATTTTGAGCCGCGATCGCCGCCGCCGCATGATCCTGGGTCGAAAAGATATTGCATGAGGCCCAGCGCACCTCGGCGCCGAGCACCCGCAATGTTTCAATCAAGACCGCCGTTTGGATGGTCATGTGCAGACAGCCGGCGATGCGCGTGCCGGCCAAAGGCTTCTTACCGCCATATTCCTCGCGAAGCGCCATCAATCCCGGCATTTCGGTCTCGGCGATAGCAATTTCTTTTCGCCCCCAATCCGCGAGCGAAATGTCTGCTACTTCATAATCAGCAAATTCAGTCATCGGGCTTCCACAGTTTTATTGCCTTGCTAATGAAGGGATTCCAGGACATAGAGAACGGCTGCCGTTCCGTCCGAGCCGCCCAAGGATATGGGACACATTCACATCAACTAGAGCATGTCTCGCGAAATGACGCAATAAAGATATAAAGAACTCCTTATATTCTATCCGCTCCTGCGCGGCGTCGATAACTGTCAAATCCACGTAACCTCTCAGTCCCCCTCGTGGAAACCTGCCTCTACAAGGGCCGTCAACGCCTGAAGAGCGACCTCCGCCTCCGGCCCCCGCGTCTCGACAAGAATTGTGCTTCCCTGTCCTGCCGCAAGCATCATCAGGCCCATGATCGACGTACCGCCGACCGTCTCGCCGGAGCGCGTAACAAGGATCTGGGCATCGAACCGCTCAGCGCATTTGACGAACTGCGCCGAGGCGCGCGCATGCAGACCCTTGCGATTCGTGATGATCAGTTCCGCGAAAAAGGAACCCGATTGCGGCGCTTCCATGTTCGGGCCGGTATCATCCGCCATTTAACTGTCCACGCCCTTGCGCTCCGCCATCGCCCGTAGGTCAGATACAATGATCACTAGCAGGCCGCTGAAAAACACCTTTGTTCACGGAACGTCACTGAATCTTCGTGTGAACAAGCCGGAATCGGAAAGCGAACATCGTTCACTTTTTCAGCAGACTGCTAGAGTGTTTTCGCTTTTCGTTGAATCGCTCAAACACTCTAACCCTTTGATTTTTCGTGTTTCCGGACGGAAAACCGGTGCCCATTTTTCCTGGAAACACTCTAGGCCGCCTCGCGCTCTTCTTGCTCATAACGGGCATGGCCGCTCATGAGATACAATGAAAATTCCACTTTGGACCGCATCACGAATAATCGAGATTGTATGAGGTTTAATTTCGAATGCGAAACGGCAAAGCCTAGCAAAAAACAGATTATTTATTGGCCAGGATCTGGCTTGCCACGCTGATATATTTCCGGCCCGCCTTTTGGGCGCATTGAACGGCGTCCGTTATGGCGGCTTCACCCCGGACGCTGGCAAGCTTGACCAGCATGGGCAGATTGATGCCCGCGATGACCTCGACCTTACTGATCTCCATAACAGAAATCGCGAGATTTGACGGCGTTCCGCCGAACATATCCGTCAAGAGGATTGCCCCCTGGCCGCTGTCCACGAAACGAATCGCTCTCAATATGTCTTCGCGCCGCTTTTCCATATCGTCATCGGGGCCGATGGAAATGGTCTCCAGCTGCTTTTGCGGTCCGACGACGTGTTCGAGCGCCGCGCGGAATTCCCAGGCCAATCCGCCATGAGTGACAATCACGAGACCGATCATGCCTTCGCCTGCTGCCTTTCTCCAATGCCTCGGCCGAGCGCCTCGACCCAAACTGATTTACCGAGCCGGATTAGGTAATAAAGGAGCCCCACCTGAGTTTGTCCAAAATTTACGTGATTTTCAAAACGAAAACTGTCCCAAAGCAACAAAATTATCCGCCGAAGCTCCTTTCATTCTGCCGCAGGTCCGATCCTATTCAGCCAATGCCACAC
>CAYWBS010000589.1:0-2655 GCA_964456215.1 uncultured Hyphomicrobiaceae bacterium | reverse complement strand
ACGCTCTAGGCCGAGCCGGCGGGCTTCGTCACGCTATTCAAGGCGCGTACGGACGACCTCCGGGCTGCTGCGACGACGGATATCGCGGATGCGGTCCGCCGGTCAGGGGTTGGCGGACGCGCCCGACTGTTCAACGAGCAAGATGGCGCCGTCGCTGCCGGTCACCTTTACCCGTTCCCCCTTCGGCAGATCGGGACCGGCAACCCGCCAGAGCGAATCGCCGACGCATATCTTGCCGCGGCCGTTGACGATCGGCTCCTCGAGTACGTATTGCCGGCCCACATATTGCTGCGCCCGTCTATTCAGAAGGGGCCGCTCGCTCTGCTGCCGGTCGGGCGCCCAAAATTTGCGAGCGAAGAACACGCCGACATAGGAGAGCGCACCGAAAATGACCAGTTCCGCCTGCCACGGCATATCGAAAGAGAGCGCGAGAATGCCGACGATCGCCGCCGCCAGGGCAAAAAAGAGAAGAAAAAAGCCGGGAACGACAATTTCGAGGATGAACAGAACGGCGGCGCCAATCAGCCAGTTCCAGGCGCCGAGCCCGGCAAAGAACGATTGGAATTCCATGTCGCCGGTTCCTTCCCTTTTAGCTCGAAGGCACCGAGCCGCCGGGGACGGATGTTGCGCCTCGCCCGTTCGGACGCGCCGAACCACTGCCGCCGCCGAAGGCGTCCCTGGTGATCTCCGCAAGCCCGGCGATCGATCCGATAACGGCGGACGCCTCGAGAGGCATCATCAGCACTTTTTGGTTCTTGGCGGTCGCCAGACTCTTCAGCGCCTCGACGTAGTTGTTGGCGACGAAATAATTGATAGCCTGGACGTTGCCTTTGGAGATTGCGTCGCTGACCAATTGGGTCGCCTTGGCTTCGGCCTCCGCCTGGCGCTCGCGCGCCTCGGCATCGCGATAGGCTGCCTCCCGGCGGCCTTCGGCGGCGAGAATCTGGGACTGCTTTTGGCCTTCGGCGCGGAGAATTTCCGATTGCCGTACGGCCTCGGCATCGAGGATCGTCGCGCGCTTGTCGCGCTCCGCCTTCATCTGGCGGGCCATGGAATCAACGATATCACTTGGCGGATTAATGTCCTTGATCTCGATACGCGTGACTTTTACGCCCCACGCCTCGGTCGCCTGATCGACGACGATGAGGAGGCGCGAATTGATTTCGTCGCGCTGCGAGAGAAGCTGGTCGAGATCCATCGAGCCCATCACGGTTCGAATGTTCGTCATCGTGAGATTCAGGGTGGCGCGTTCGAGATCGGCGACCTCGTAGGACGCCTGGGCCGCGTCCAGCACCTGAAAGAAGACCACGCCGTCGACCTGGACCATGGCGTTGTCCTTGGTGATGATTTCCTGGCTCGGAACATCGAGGACCTGCTCCATCATGTTCATCTTCGCGCCGACGCGGTCGATGAACGGAATGATGATGGCCAGACCGGGCTGAAGCGTGCGCGTAAACCGCCCAAAACGCTCAACGGTGAAATTAAAACCCTGCGGGACCGTTTTGACGCCAACATAAATTACGAGAAAAACGGAGAGGACGAGAACGATCACAAAAATATCAAAGCCATACATGGGACCCACCAATCAATTTGAACTCAGCCATTAGCTAGGGATGAAGATCCGGAATTTTAAGATGCTAAGGCAAGCAAAGCGTAAACAAGATATAAAAAAATCCTTAAAAATTAGGGAGTTAATAAATCCGATAGACAACGCTCTCTATCGAGCAAACGGGCCGCTAAATCCAGCCCATGAGCTCCGTGCGAATGATATTGCAGAGCATATTTATGCCGGCGGCGCTGTCGTTCAGGCAGGGAATCGCGGCGAAATTCTCGCCGCCGTTCTCTTTGAAGACATCGCCGTTTTCGACCGCGATCTCTTCCAGCGTCTCCACGCAGTCCGCCGAAAATCCCGGCGTGACGACGGCGAGATTCTTGACGCCGGATTTCGCCAGGTCCTCGACCGTTTTGTCCGTATAGGGTTGCAGCCATTCCGCCTTGCCGAACCGCGATTGGAAGGTCATGCGCAGTTTTTTCTCATCCCAACCCAACGCTTCGCGCAGCAAACGCGTCGTCTTCGCGCAGTGGCAATGATAGGGATCGCCCTTCTCGAAATATTCCTTGGGGAGGCCGTGATAGGAAGCCAGCACGATCTCGGGCTCCCAATCCAGCGCCCCCAACCCGTCGCGTAATCCGTCCGCCAGTGCCGAAATATAGTCGGGCTCTTCGAAATAGGGCGGAACGACGCGGACGGCCGGTTGCCAGCGCATCTCCTTGAGTGCGTCGAAGGCCTTGTCGCAGGCGGTGGCCGACGTGGCGGCGGAATATTGCGGATAAAGCGGAAACAGCAGGACCCGGTCGCAGCCCTTGGCCTTCAGCGCTTCTATGCGCGATTTCGTCGACGGGTTGCCGTAGCGCATGGCCCAATCGACGACGATCCACTCATCCCCCGAAAGCCCCGCCGCCACCTTTTCCGCCTGGCTGCGGGAGATGGTTCGCAAAGGGGATTCGTCAAGCTTTTCGTTCCAGATGGATCGATAGGCTTCGCCCGATGAAAACGGCCATTTGGTGAGCACGATGACATTCAAAATGAACCACCATTGCACGGGATTGACTTCAATGACCCGCCGATCCGACAAGAACTCTTTCAAATAACAA
>CAYWBS010000588.1:0-2661 GCA_964456215.1 uncultured Hyphomicrobiaceae bacterium | reverse complement strand
CGCTTCGCGGTCTTGTTCATCAATGCCACGAAATTATCTTCGCTGCCGGCAATTTTCTCCGCAAGCATGACGGCGACATCGTTTGCGGATTTGACGATCAGCACGTCAATGGCCAGTTCGGCCGACATTTGGCCGCCGATGGGTAAACCAACTTTGCTCGGCGGCTGGCGAAAAGCGTTTCGCGAGACTTCCACCTGCGATTTCGGAGTAATCTTGCCCGCCTTCAAGGCCGCGAATGTGAGATAAGCGGTCATCAGCTTGGTGAGTGAAGCCGGATGCCAAAGCATGTCTGGATCCTCGGCGTAGAGGACCCTGCTGCTTTTTGCATCAAACACAAGTGCCGGACCCGCTGCCGCCGGGTCATGGCGCAGAACCGCGAAGGCCGACAAAAAGACAATGATCAAGGCGCGCATGCCACTCCCTCTCTTACTCAGTCATATGCGCCGGTTATTCCCGCCGCCCCGGATACGAATTGGATAGTGCCTGATCAGGTCCGCATGGCCGACACGTACGCCAGACTCTTGGTTGCTCTCCCCGATAGTCTTGGTGCCCCAGGCCTGACTCGAACAGGCGCGTCCTTGCGGACAACAGATTTTTAGTCAGTTTATTCCCGTATGAATGTCGTTGGATGTCGGGGGGCCTTGTGGTGGTTTATTTATCATTTTCAACTAGTTAATTCGGAACTGATTGCTCTGCTTGGCGTTTCGGCGTTTTTACTTATCATCAAGTTTATTGAGTAGTGCATTGAGTAATTGTATCGCCGAGGGAGGCGCTACCATGCCAAAGATGGAATTCGATGACAAGAAAGTTGATGAATTAAAGCTCAAAAAGGGCAAGGTGCAAGAGGACTATTTCCAGCGCATGAAGAGGGGCCTGTCGCTCGTTCTCACAGTCGGTAAGGAAAAGAAAACATGGTCCGTGATGTTTTACGAGAATGGCAAGCCTCGGCGAAAGAAATTGGGTTACTACTCCGACATGAACCACGAGGCCGCGTTCGCGGCTGCGGCCGCCTTCAATAAGAACGCCAGCTCGGAGGTCGGGGCCGGTTCCTTCGAAGAGGTCGCAGAAACTTTTCTAAAGAGATACGTCCGGGCAAGGGGGCTCCGCTCCGAGCACGAGATAGTCAGAATCCTGAAGTCGAACATCTACCCGATGTGGAAGGATAGGCCCTTCACCGAGATCAAACGCAAGGACGTCGCGGATCTTCGCGACGCGATCGAGGACAAGAGCGGACCCGGCGTCGCCGATTCAACTCTTGCTATTATCCGCGGCGTCATGCGCTGGTACCAGACGCGCGACGACGATTATGTGTGCCCAGTAGTACCGGGAATGCGCAGGCTCGACAAGGCGCCGAAGCGCCAGCGCTGGCTCGAGGATGATGAGATCGATAAGCTCTGGCGGGAGTGCGACCGGGCTGGCGTCTACGGGGCGACGGTTAGGGTTTTGCTCGCGACGGGTCAGAGGCTGGCGAAGGTCAACGAAATGAAATGGGAAGATATCGACCTAGGAACAGGAGTCTGGACTATACCGCGTGAGGAAAGGGAGAAGGGTGCGCCCAGGAAAATAACTCTTCCATCACTTGCGCTCGAGGTTATCAAGCAGCAGTTTCGCATCGCCGATAATCCATTCGTGTTCGCCGGTCTCAACGGCTCACACATTCGCGCGACATCGACGGCCAAGGAGCGGCTGGATGCTGTTCTGCAATTTAGCGAACCATGGCGGCTGCACGATCTGAGAAGGACTGCTCGAAGGCTGATGACGCACGCCAAGGTGCCAACGGAAGCCGCCGAGCTTGCCTTGGGGCGTTCGATCAAAGGCATTCAGGGCGTCTATGATGATCCGGACGAATACCGCCCGATGATCGACGATGCGCTGCGCAAGGTCGAAGTCGAGATTGTGCGGATACTCCGGCCTGAGACCAAAGTCGTGGCATTTTCCCGCTAGTCGGCCCGAAAAAACCATCGAAGAATCGCCGGGGCGCGGCGAGCGCTAGGGTTCTCCTCATTCTGGGATTGATGACACCGCCGGACGCAGCCGACGCCGTTCTCTAGTGTCCCCCGTCAGCAGTAACCGGACAATTTGAGCTGATTGCGTAAGAGAGACTTTCCGGCTCATCGTAAACGTTTGGAGGGAGACGATGACCGAGAGAAACCAGCGCTTTCCTGACAGCGTCGAGAAGACGGTTCGGGCTATTCGTAGAGCGACAAGACACAAGTTCTCTGCAGAAGAGAAGAGCCGTATCGTTCTTGAGGGCCTGCGGGGGCGAGGAATCGGTCGCCGAGCTGTGCCGCAAGGAGGGGATTGCGCAGAGGGGATCGCCCAGAACCTCTATTACCGATGGTCGAGGGAGTTTTTGGAGGCTGGCAAGAAGCGTCTCGCAGGCGATACCGCGCGCGAGGCGACGGCGGATGAGGTCAAGGAACTAAGAGCCGAGGCGCGGCAGTTGAAAGAAGCACTGGCCGAGGTAACGCTTGAGAACAGGCTGCGCAAAAAAAGCATGATCGGGGATGGGGGCGAAGACGCAATTCGCCGTTCTGTTCGAAAAGCGCTTCGTCTGCGCATGAGGTAAACAGGCTCCGAGCACAGAATTTATGACAGTCCTCCGGAAGCTGCCGCGAAATCGCGCTGGCCATCATCGACGTTTCGCAGATCACCAGGAAC
>CAYWBS010000587.1:0-2663 GCA_964456215.1 uncultured Hyphomicrobiaceae bacterium | reverse complement strand
CGACTGGCCAGTCATGCGGGTCAGGATTTCAAGACCCGCGATATGCGCGCCCGCGCCGATCAGCGACCCGAAGGCCGAGAGCAGGACCACCGTGGGAATCAGTAATGCAAAAGCCACCCGAATGCGCGCACTCATATCGGCCGTTATGGCTCCGAAGACCGGTAGCATCATCGCCGACCGGCCCGAGGTCGAAGGGATGACAAAGGCGCTCCCCACCATCACGCCGCTCAGTGCGTAGAACATGCCGCGGACCGACTTTGCTCGCTTCGTGGCCCTGGACACCAGGAGTTTGTCCAGACCACTCGCCCGAAACGCCGCGGCGAAGATGAAGGCGGCAACCAGCAACCAGATGATGTTGTCGCCCAAGGCCTGAAACAGATCGTCAGGCGATCCGACTACGAACAGAGCCATGACAACGGCGGCGGTGATGGCAACGAAAGTATTGTCGATAGGCGCGATCCATCCGACAACTGCGAGCACGAAGATCATAAGCGCCCGGCGGGCCGGTGCATCGATACCGCTGAGCCCGATCTCGATGCCTGCGATCAGAACGAGCGAAACGGCCGCGGCGCAAATCCAGAAAAAAGGCTTCCCAAAATGGACCGGCTTCGACAAAGGCTTGCCCTTCGCTGGGGGCTGAACGGCCCCGATGGGACGTCGCGGCGCGAAAAGCGTCTTCCACGGCCCGCCGCACGCTTAAGCCGTGGACCATCCGGCTGGGTACGCGCTGATCGATCTGGAAAATGAGGAGATCGAAAACCTAAAAGTCGAATGGTGTCATAAACTACTAAACGATGCGGTCGCCAGCGTAGCCCAGTATAGGGGTGGGTCAAGGATGTCTTGCCCGCACTTGTGGCACGAAGTTGCCGAAACCGAAATGGATTCCAAAAGTCGCTTCTGGCACTTAACAGCATCGAGCGCGACACTGAACATGTCCGCTTTAGGGGGTGAAGCGGACATCGAGAGAGGACGACTTAATGTCTGCTAATGGCCCAAAGCAGACGCTGGCCTAGGGAGCTATGCGGTAACTCCGGCAAACCGTTCGCGCGGCGGCGAGAACTAAAGTAAAACAACATCATATCGGGTCCAATAGCTATAGGAGGCGAGTTTTGATGTCCTTCCACAGCATCGTCAGATCAACTGTCCTAGCGCTCATTCTATGTCCCTGAATTACAGAACTATGATCGATCTCGCGATCAACTGTTGGGTAGAGCAAAATTCCTTCTGCGAAGCGATCAGGCCCGCCCCGACTTTCAAGGTTCTTGACGTAAGCAAAAAGCTGGTAAGCCACGCATGCCAAAGGTACCCAACTCAATGTTGGCGGGAACCTGCCAGTATTGTTCCGACGTCAATGGACGATACTCGCCTCGCCTGTAGAGGCCGATGAAGAGGGCCTTACCGGCTTCGTGGCCGATAAAGGAGGCGACATAATCCGCCTTCTGCATCGTGTCCCTTCCGAAAACTTAGATCCGACAGTATTGATGGTGAAGTCCGCCCAGGACGTCGCTGGTGACGATGCGGCCGCGGCGCTCAATGGGTCGGCGATGCGGGGCATCTTTCTGCAGGCCGAGATGGGTCCGTGCCCCGTTGTAATAAGAAGTGTATTCCTTCAGGACGCGCCGAAGATGGGCCTCGCTCCACACGATCATGTGGTCGAGACACTCACGTCGGATCGAGCCGATTGCGCGCTCGACATATCCGTTCTGCCAGGGTGATCGAGGCGCGATAGGGCGGTCGCGAATGCCCATCGACCGGACCCGCCGCGCGAAGACCGCGCCATAAGCGCGGCCATTGTCGCGGATGAGAAAGGTCGGGGCCGTGTCCCATGGAAAGGCTTCGGTGATCTGGTGGGCCAACCATTGAGCTGTCGGGTTCGTGGTGACGCCGATCCATAAGATATTTCTTCGGCCGACGCCGATTATGACAAATGCAAACAGGCTTTCAAAGGTCAGGGTTGGGACGACCAAAAAGTCTACCGCTGCAATACCATCGGCGTGATTGCGCAGGAATGTTTTCCAGCCTTGCGAAGGCGGTCTTCGACCTCGGAGCATGTATCTTGAAACAGTTGACTGCGCGACAGTGAAGCCCAGCTTGAGCAGTTCGCCGTGGATTCGCGGCGCGCCCCATAGTGGATTTTCCTCGCACATGCGGCACACGAGATCGCGTAGTTTCCGGTCGATCTTGGTCGGCCGCCTGGATTCCGAGACTTCCAACGCCACCATGCGCGGAAGCCCATGCGGTGCCAGCGAATGACGGTTTCAGGGCGAATAATCGCGATGGCGTTGCCAATATCCGGGAAATACCGATAGAGGCAGACGAACAGCGCCCGATCAAATGCGTTGGGCCGAACCCTCCTCGGCGACTGGCGGCGCATTATGTTGAGCTGATGGCGGAGAACAAGCAACTCGGCTTCAAGCCGCCCGCGCGACGCAAAACAATCGCGCAGCGCCCCGAGTAGCAGCCTGAGGATCGCAACCATCGCCGGCGAGCATGCCCCGATTCCTTAATTCCGGCGAATCCTCCTCGGATAATGTTTTCGGAAGGGACAGGGTGGGATTCGAACCCACGGTACGGTTACCCGTACAACGGTTTTCGAGTTCTAAGATTCTCGTGCTGACCTGTGCCGCCCCATAGCTAAACGTGTGCTCTGGTTCGGCATTTCT
>CAYWBS010000586.1:0-2667 GCA_964456215.1 uncultured Hyphomicrobiaceae bacterium | reverse complement strand
TGCAGTCCGCCGATGCCCAAGATTCGCACTAAATTGGGCAAGATGCGCTGAGGCACAAGAAGGAAGATGTCCGCCTCGGTCTGGCCGAGACGACTGAGCAGACAAAAATTTCTTTGGATCATTTGGATTCCGTCACAGCAAGGTTGGTACCGATTTTCCAAGCGGGAATTGGAGGTGTCGATGAGACGAATTCTTCTGGTCACATTGGCCGTAGCCCTGTCCGCTACGGCTGTCTTGGCGAATAGATACAAGGATTGCGTTCAGACCAAAAACGTGGACCGAGCCATACGTGGCTGCACCCAGATCATCGAGCGGGGAAAACGCGAGAGTCGGCGGAATAGGAATGCCGCCTTCAACAACCGCGCAATCGCCTATCACAAGAAGGGGCAAGTCGATCTTGCGATAGCTGATTTGAGAAAGGCCCTCGCGATCGATCCAACGAATGAAGCTGTAAAGGAAGCTCTCGCGAAGGTTTACACCAACCGGGGTGCTGCCTATGTGACGAAGGGCGATCTTGACCGCGCCATCGCCGACTTTGCTAAGGCGATTGAGATCGATCCGAAGGTCGCCAAGGCCTATTCCAACCGGGCTGCTGTCTACGTCACGAAGGGCGAGTTTGACAGCGCAATTGCCGACTACACGAAGGCTACAGAGTTTGATCCGAAATATGCCGCCGCCTACACCAACCGGGGTCTCGCCTACGCGCGGAAGGGCGACGCGAAAAAAGCCGAAGCTGACTTTCGCAAGGTGCTGGAGATCGACCCATCGAACGAGGACGCGAAAAAGCTGGCTGATCAGCTTCATGTCGCAGCGGCCTCAGCAGATCTCTATGAGGATTGCAATCAGAACGAAGACCCGGAGCGCACGGTACGCGGCTGCACACAAATCATTGAAAGAGGTGATAAGGAGACTCGGCAAGCCAGAGCGCGGGCTTACACAAACCGTAGTCTTGCCTATACCAGAAAGGGTGAGTTTGAGCGTGGGATCGCCGACAGCGCTAAGGCTATCGAGATCGATCCGAACTTGGTCAGCGCCTACCTCGCTCGGGGTTCCGCAAACCACAGGAAGGGCGACAAGGAGAATGCCATCGCCGACTTCCGCAAGGCGCTTGAGATTGATCCGTCAAATCAATATGCGAAAGATAACTTGGCAAATGTTGAGTGCAGTCCAGGTCAGGGCCGCGACGGCCAGATCATAGCTGGAAGTCGCGACTTCCAGATACGCGCCTGCACACAAATCATTGAGCGGGCACATGGGGCAAGCCCTGAGACCATAGCGGCGGCCTACGCAAACCGCGGCAACGCCCACAGCTTCATGGGGGAGAAGGACCGCGCCATCGCCGACTATGGCAAGGCTATCGAGATCAATCCGAATGATCCTCATCCCTATAGTGGCCGGGGTGCGGTCTATATCAATAAGGGTGAGTTTGAGCGCGCGATAGCCGACTTCACCAAGGCCGTCGCGGTTGACCCGAGGTTCTTTTACGCTTACCGCGGTCGAGGCATCGCCTATTCCAAGAAGGGCAACAAGGAGAAGGCGGCGGCTGACTTTCGCATGGCGCTTGCGATCAATCCTTCAGATCAATTTGCGAAGGATAATCTTAAGGCATTGGGGGTGGCCGAAGCGAAGGCCACGGCGGCGGCGAACATCCATGCCGACTGCAATCAGAGCAAGGACCCCAAGCGCCAGATACGCGGCTGCACACAGATCATCGAGCGCGGCGATAAGGAAACAGCGGAAATGAGGTCCGCCGCCTATGTGCTTCGGGGCCTCCATTACCTCAACGAAGAAGACTATCATCGCGCCATTGCCGACCTCACAAAGGCGATCGAACTCGACTCAAAATTTGGCGACGCCTACTACTTGCGGGGACGCAGCTACTTCGCTCAAAAAGACTATGACCGAGCCATTGTTGACGAGACGAAGGCCATAGAGCTCGATCCCAAACGATCCTCCGCCTACTGGTTTCGGGGCAAAGCCTATTCGGTAAAGGGCTTGACACTCGTCAAGGCAGAAGATTCAACTGAGTTGGTCGAACGCGCGATTTCGGACTTCGATAAAGTCATCGAGTTTGACCCGAAAAGCGCCGTTGGCGCCTATGTGCATAAGGGCATCATTTACAAAATTCTATACGGGGCCGACAAGAATGAGGCCGACAAGAAACTGGCCGTCGCCAGCTTCCGCAAGGCGCTCGAGATCGACCCGTCATCGCAAGACGCCCAAAGGGGCTTGAGTGATCTTGGCAGTGCCTCGTCCACTTCGCTGGAGAGGTAGCGCAGGGTCCTTTCAATCTTCTTGGGCACATAAAGAGGGGCTTGATTCCAATCAGTTTGTACCTTTGTTTCAAGGGTGGCCGTCCTGACCGAGTAAATCGTCGTGGGTCGTCCATATTGTATCGATTGCTTCTACGCCATTTTGGGCGCTGTGAACTCCCCATGCTGCTGAACGCGGCGCAGAAGCGCCAGGTACCGGTGTGCGATTGAATATCGTGAGTGTCGACATGGGGGAACGCGCCTCTCGTCCAGCCGTCGTAAGGATTCACGGCGAGCACGTCGGCGTCCTGCGCTGACTTGGGGTATGATGATCCGCGTAACGCGCTCGTGGGGGACGGCGACTGTGAGCGAAACCTTTGATTACTACTTCAACTCCGACTTTTCCATAAGCGAG
>CAYWBS010000585.1:0-2670 GCA_964456215.1 uncultured Hyphomicrobiaceae bacterium | reverse complement strand
AAAGTTAATGGCGCGCCCGAAGAGATTCGAACTCCTGACCCCCAGATTCGTAGTCTCAATACGGCTAATTCCCTGACATTCCTTAAGTTTCCCTGGGCGATAAAAACTCAATTGTTTCGGGCTTTTCCGCTCCTACGCTGCTACCCGGAAATTCCGGGGGATTCCGTTTCGGTGTTGCCCCGGTGTTGCCCCGAAACGAAAAGCAGGGAGCGAGCTATGACAGTCCATCGGATCACCAAGCGCGCGGTGGACGCCCTTCAATCGAACGACAGCGAGTTCACGCTATGGGATGACACCGTGAGCGGTTTCGGCGTGCGCGTGCGCCTGACCGGCGCAAAGTCCTATGTGGTCGTTTACAGGGCTGGCGCAGGACGCGGCGCGCCCGTGCGGCGCTACACCATCGCAGCGGTCGGCAAGATTACGCCAGAACGCGCCAGGGCACGCGCGAAAGTCATCCTGGGGGCGGTGGCGCATGGGCACGACCCGGCGAACCAGAAGACCGCCGAACGCGGCACCCCCACTGTGGCCGAACTGGCGGACCGGTTCATGGCCGACCACGTGCGAACCAAGCGCAAGGCCGGGACGGCGGAGTTCTACCGGGACATTCTGGATCGCATCGTGAAGCCCGCCGTGGGCACCACGAAGGCCGACAAGCTGACCCGGCTCCAGGTCGGCAGGCTTCATTCCTCTCTCGCCGACACGCCCTTTCAAGCCAATCGCGTGCTGGCCGTGGTCGGCAGCATGTACGCCGTCGCAGGCCGCGCGGGCATTGTGCCGGAAGGCACCAATCCGGCGCGCGGGATCGACAGGTTCAAAGAAAGCCGCCGCGAGCGGTTCTTGACCGGCGAGGAACTGGAGCGGCTGGGCAGCGCGATCCGCGAAGCCGAGACCAACGGCATTCCGTGGTTGGTGGACGAATCCAAGCCTAACGCCAAGCACGTGCCGAGGGCCAAGCGGTTTACCAAAATCGCCCCAGCTGCGGCGGCAGCGCTCCGCCTGCTTCTATTCACCGGCTGCCGCCTGCGGGAAATCTTGCATTTGCGATGGGAGCACGTCGATTTCGAGCGCGGCTGTCTGTTTTTGCCCGACAGCAAGAGCGGCAGGAAGACTGTCATCCTCAACGCCCCTGCTCTCGCGGCGCTCAACGCGCTAGAACGGGTCGGCCCTTACGTGGTGCCCGGTGATGATCTGGCGCAGCCGCGCCACGACTTGAAGCGCCCGTGGGATGCCGTCACCAAGCATGCCGGCCTAGTCGGCGTTCGCCTTCATGATCTGCGGCACACCTACGCGAGCTTCGGTGCCGGTGGCGGGCTGGGCCTGCCGATTATCGGGCGCTTGCTGGGCCACGCGCAGACGGCGACCACCGCACGCTACGCCCACCTCGATAACGATCCGCTGCGGCGTGCGTCAGAGGCAATTGCAGGGCGCATTGCCGCTGCGCTGGAAGGGAACCAGCAAGCAAACGTCTTGCCGCTTCGTGGACACGCCCAATAGCTTAGCCGTGTGCTAATAAAAATTTGCCCTGTATCATGTCCGCTTTCCCCCTCAAAGCGGACATCGACTAACCTAAATTCGATGTCGGCTAAGTGCCATTAGCGGACATTACAAGCAAGCATCACCCGTTAGGTTCAGATCAACCAGAAACGCAAAGGCCCGACTGTTCACCAAGCCGGCCGGCGCGCTCGACGTATTTGGGAACCTGCAAAGCTGAGAACAGCTCCTGGGCCTGCTTCAAATGCTTTTGAAAGTTTTCACCATCGCCTTGGGCTTGGGCAAGCGTCGCGAGGTCGAGGTGGGTCCGCGCCAGCTCGAAGCGCGCGCCGATGGCGCCGAGCGTTTCGATTGCCTCATTGAAATTGCGCGTCGCCTCCGCCATGTCGCCCTCGGCCCGCGCGATCCGGCCGAGGACCTGCTTCGATAATCCAACGCCCAGCAGAAACCGAATCTCGGTGCTCCCGTCCAACGCCTTGCGAACCACGAGCCGCGCCTTGTCGAAGTCGCCGTTCAGGACATAGGCATCACCCAACATAGTGCGAAAATAGCACCGCCACTGCAGCGAGCGGACCTGGTCGGCCAGCTCGACCGCCTGCACCAGCACCGGGACTGCTTGTACAGCGTCTTCACCCTCGGTGTGGGCCTTGCCCAAACAGGCAAGGATATAGGCCGTCTCGAAATTATCGGGCGAAAGACCGAGCGCCCGCTGCTCCGCCTCGATTCCCTCGGCCCAATCTCCGCGCGTCGCATGGGTGAGACCGATCATCGTTGCAGCATTGGCGCGAGCTCGGCGGCTCCCTGCGGTCTCTCCGAGCACATTCAGGCGGGCCGCAGCGTCAAGGACTGAGTCAAAATCGCCCCGGTAGTAGGAAGTGTAGCACAGCGCGAATAGCGCTTGCGCAAGCCAGAACCCATCTGCGTCCTGCTCCAGCAATGCCACCGCCTCGCGGCCGTGGTCGACTGCTTTCTCCAGCGGCTGCCCGGAAAAGGTGCATTCCATGGCGAGGGCGCGATGAATCCGGCCACACACGGCGCCATCGCCGGCTCGTGTCGCCTCCTGCAAGGCGCGGCCCAGCGCCCGTTCCGCCTCCGCCCGATGTCCCAGGAAGGAGTGGGCAAAGCCCAGCCAGAAATAAAACTTTCCGGCGAGCGAGGCATCCGCAAGCCGATCCAAAC
>CAYWBS010000584.1:0-2677 GCA_964456215.1 uncultured Hyphomicrobiaceae bacterium | reverse complement strand
AAGCAGCGACTCGGCGATAGGTTGTTTCAATTTCAGGCGGACCGGCAGGCGCTGTACGACTTTGACCCAGTTGCCGGTCGCATTCTGCGGCGGCAGAAGCGCAAATTCCGCACCGGTCGCCTGGCTGATGGAAGTGACCACGGCCTCGCGGATCTCATCCGGGTAGGCATCGACGCGGATCGTGGCAGTCTGACCAACTTTGAGATGTGTGAGCTCAGTTTCCTTGAAATTGGCACTTATCCAGATATCGCGCATGCCGACCAGGCTAAAAACCACTTCGCCGGCCTTGATATATTCCCCGGTCTGCAGATCAAAATTGGTTACTACACCGGCTACCGGAGCCCGTACTTCCGTTCGCCTGAGATCGAGGACCGCTTTGTCGCGCGCAGAAAGCGCCTCACGCACAATCGGAAGATTCTCGGTCAGTTGGGTTGGGTCACCACCGAGCTTGGCGACAACCTGGGCAAGGCTCTGCTTAATAGTGTTTACCTGGTCGCTCGCGTTCCGCAGATCCTTGCTCGCGGTGTCGAGATTCGTCTCGGAAGCGAAGCCCTTGGTATTTAGTTTTTGTTTGCGGTCATATTGCCGGAGATAATAGGCGACATCGCCCTCGGCCAGTTTAAGCTGGGCAAGCTTCTCATCGTATTGCGCTCGGAGCACGGCAATCTCTTGGCGGGCGGAAGCCAGACGGGCCTCGGCTCCATTGAGTGCCAACTGAAAGGGCTCACGGTCGATGCGAAAGAGGAGATCGCCGGCCTCCAGGTTTTGGTTGGCGCTGACGGCAACCTCGACGACGCGGCCGGACACATCGGCGCTGACCGCAATCTTGTCAGCCTTGACATAGGCGTTGTCGGTTGAGACATAACGCCCTCTGATGAGATAGAGGTAAGCGCCAAAGGCAAAGATGACGAGCGGATCCAGCAGGGACATAAGCACGATGCCGAGACGTCGGTTTATTTTCCCGAACCGCGAAACCAGGGGCGGCGTCGATGTTGAACCATGCTTCGGGGAGCTGCCGTCTACTGAAACCTGCTTGGTCGTCACGCCAGATGATTGCTTTGCCGTCATGGCTCAGTCCCCCCACCATTCTGGCCGCGTGTCGCCCCGCTGTCTGCGCCCGCCAGCTCCATCATGTTGTTTTTTATTTTGAGGAGAATTTCTATCAGCAGTTCACTGTCGGCCTCTGATATGCCGTTGAGCGCTTCTTCGCGTGTAACAATCGATAGCTTGCGCATTTGGTCCAGAATCGGCTGGACTTGCTCCTTGAAGTAAAGCTTCCAGGCCCGGCGGTCAGATGGGTCGCGGCGCCGCTCCACCAGGCCTTTTTCCTCCAGCCGGTCAATATGACGGGCGAGCGTTATGTTCTCGATTTCGAGAATCTCCGCCAGGGTGGTTTGGTTGATGCCTTCGCGGCGGCGAAGTTGCGCCAGCACCCGCCATTGGGCGCGGGTCAGTCCAAGGTTCCGGGCGCGTGAATCGAACCGTTCGCGGACCAAACGCGATGCATCCGCCAGCAGAAAACCCAGGGAATGGGTGAGGTAGGGATCTGTGCTCATGATTGGATTTTACTAAGTCTGCTTAATATAAGCCAGCACTTTTTGAGGCAGCGTGTTTAATCATTATCGGTAGGTTAAGGTGAGCTTTTTCAGGCGTGAGCGCATTTGCTGCATGTGTGCGAGCCCGGCTTTGCGGACAGAGGGTTATTGAAAGCGGTCTGGGTACGATGGTTGGTTGGATCTGGTGATATACGCCTTTGGCGTTGAACAGCGATTCGGTTGCCGACCGGCCCCAATCCTTCAGCGAACTTCATGCACCCGCCTTAAGGGAACAATGGGCGCGGGCGGGACCATTCATCCTGCCTGGCGGCGGGACGATCCATCGAAAGAATCGATTTGATCGCAGAATAATTTCATGATGGCGATCCATTGAACGGCTTCATCCATGAGGCCATTTCATCCCTGCCTGCTCGCAGTGGCATATGTCAGGTATGTGCGTTTTCGAACCAACAACCTGACAAACCTTGCCTCCTCCGAGCAGGCAAAAACTTTATCACCAACCTGTTTTCAATAAGGAAAACAAAAATGTACGCAATAAAGCGTATAGTCCTAGGGCTGACGGCAGCGACGCTGCTTGTCGGCCCGGCGCTGGCGCTCACGATCAGCAATCGCGACACGTCAGAGTACCAGATTCAAGTCACCCAAGGTGACCAGACAGCCGAGCGATCGCTCGGTGCGGGCGCCGTTCTTGAAGAGGCCTGCGAGGAAGGCTGCGTCCTCCGCCTGGCCGATTCCGACGTGGAATTCGAAGCAAAGGGTGACGATGCCCTCATGATCAAGGGCGGCCAAATCCAGAAGGATGCGGCTGAATAAGGATTGCACACGTACGGGCGGCGGGCCACCATCGCGAGGTCGACCTGCCGCCCGTCACTTTTTATCATTCTCCCCCGCCGGCCCTAAGCCCGCGCCTGGTGCTCGATCGAAATGCATCGCGTCAGCAGCCCCGGCATCTCAAGTAACCTATTTCAAGCTCTAACCCGTCACCGCGGTCCAGGCCTGAAAGACGATGCCGGACATGGTGGCGCCGAGAAAGGCGAAGAGCACATAGAGCCCGAAAAGCGGTTTGCGGACGAGGGCGAACACAGCCATGGCGGCCGGGATGGACGTGATGCCGCCGCCGA
>CAYWBS010000583.1:0-2690 GCA_964456215.1 uncultured Hyphomicrobiaceae bacterium | reverse complement strand
GTTTGCCGAGTGCGAGCTTTATTCCAGAAGCATTTTTCATTGCCGGCATTGAACATCGCGAAAATTTCAAGACGGGTCCGATTTACGGCAAGATTGTCGATGTCCGTCCCATAGACGAATTGGCGCATTGAAGCGGGGTCGGCAAATCGATCGTTTTGGAAAAACCATTTAATCGCCATCGCCACCCACAACGGGAGAACACGCTACGCAAGCGGTTCGTGCAAGTTCCCGAACGGAGCTTTCACCGGAGCCGAACCCCCGCGTTACTACCTCACATTGCCAGCCTTGACCGGACCGGGCTATGCGATACAGATTGTAGGCTGCCGGCGCTTCCCTGTGCAGGCCCGAGCTTGATGCCGACGGGACGCCGCAAATGGCTATCGAACCCGTGCCGCATTTGAGATAGCGCAGACTCGATTGATGGTTATGCCCGTGAATGACCAACTCGGCGCCGCACGTGCAAAGTAGCTCAGAAAAGCTTCCGGCATCCTCCAGGCCTCGGCGCCTCGAGGACTTATCGACAAGGGGTGAATGATGGATAAGAACGATTCTGTATACGCCTTCTTCGCCGAGCTTTTTCAGGATCATTCCGGCGGCGCGCTGCTGCAATTCACCAAGAAAACCGGAGGCGACAAATGGGCGTCTTGGAACCGCGGTTGAAAGGCCGATGAGCGCGATGGAACCAAGGCGGCGGACAAAGGGAAATATCGGCACGTCTGGACTCACATAAGCCGCGCCTTCGGAGTTTGAATTCATATAGGCGTGCCAGTGTTCAATGCCCGGATTGATTCCAAGCCTGACATAGGCATCATGATTGCCGGGTACGACGGAGATTTTCTCCGGCGGGCCTAACGACTGAAGCCAATGGCGGGCGGCAAGAAACTCCTCCGGCAGGCTCAAATTGACGAGGTCGCCGACGACGGCAACATGATCGGGCTGTTGAGCGTGCATATCGGCGATCAGACGGTCGAGAACCTCGCGCCGGTGTATGGCCCTTCGGCGGTGTAGCCAGTATAGATAACCGGTCAGCCTTTTACCCGCCAACGCGCGCAGTGCCGGCTTCGGCAGCGGGCTCAGATGAACATCCGAAATATGGGCGAGCGTGAACATGACATTATAATTGGCTGAGCAAGGCTCCGGAGGGAAGACCCAGATTCACCAGATCGGTCCTAACTTCAAGCGTCTTTCCCGGGCAAGCCTGTGACGCGGCGGAATTTGGCATGACGTTTGCGGAAATCCTGAACCACCTTAAAGTAGTCAAAAGGGGCGAACAGTCTTGATCAGACTCAGAAACAAGCTGCTCCAGCGCTATTGGCGGATCAGCCGTGCCCTGACATTGGGTGCGCAAGGCGCCGTTATCGACCGCGAGCAACGGGTGCTCCTCATCCGCCATGGCTATCGGTCAGGCTGGCATTTTCCTGGCGGTGGCGTCGAACGCAACGAAACACTTTTGGATGCGCTCCGGCGTGAACTGCAGGAAGAGGCCGGCATCCATTTTACGACAGCACCGGAACTCTGGGGTATTTTTGCAAACTTCAAAGCCTTTCCGGGCGATCATATTGCCCTGTTCGTCATCCGGAATTGGACGCAGCCGGCGGTGCCGGAACCCAGCTATGAAGTTCGCGAACAAGGCTTTTTTTCGCGCGATGATTTGCCCGAGGACACTGCTCCGGCCGTCCGGCGGCGGTTCGCGGAAATTTTTGACGGCAAACCCGTTGCCGGTGAGTGGTAATTTCGCCCCCGCAAAGTGATCATAGTTCAGTCAAATCTCTCTCGGTCATGAGCCGTTGAATAGTCTATTTCCGGGCCGACAGGGACAATTCCCGTCGGATTGATCGTTCTGTGAGACCCGTAATAGTGCCGTTTGATATGATTAAGGTTTACCGTCTCCGCGATGCCTGGAACCTGATAGAGGTCCCTGAGATAGTTAGACAAATTGGGATAGTCGGCGATCCGTTTCAAATTGCATTTGAAATGTCCGACATAGACGGGATCGAACCGCACCAGCGTCGTAAACAGCCGCCAATCGGCCTCCGTGATATGCGAACCGACCAGATACCGGTTTTCCGAGAGTATGTTTTCCAACCAGTCAAGCGTCTCGAACAGGCTGTAAAATGCCTCTTCGTAAGCTTCCTGCGTCGTCGCGAATCCGCATTTGTAAACGCCGTTATTGACGTCCCGATAAACCCGTTCGTTTATGACGTCGATCTCCGCGCGCTTGGTGGGCGGATAGGCGTCAAATTCGCGCGCGACCAGACCTGCGAAAGCCGAATTGAACATGCGGATGATCTCGGAGGACTCATTAGAAACAATCGTTCGCCGTGCTTTGTCCCAAAGCACAGGCACCGTGACACGGCCTGTATAGTCGGAATCGGCCTTGCGGTAGATGTCATAGAGCCTCTCGGCGCCATTGACGCGATCACCCGTCGCCCCCGGCCAATCCGTGTCGAACGTCCAGCCCTCAGCGCCCATATCCGGATGCACCACATCGGTGCTGACCAGGTCCGCCAATCCTTTCAGCTCGCGCAGAATCAGCGTGCGGTGCGCCCATGGACAGGCCAATGAGACGTATAGATGATAGCGACCGGCCTCGGCTTTAAAGCCGCCCCTGCCACTCGGCCCCGGCGCGCCGTCGGCGGTGATCCAATTGCGGAATTGCGACTCCTGGCGGACGAACCGGCCGCCTCTCG
>CAYWBS010000582.1:0-2692 GCA_964456215.1 uncultured Hyphomicrobiaceae bacterium | reverse complement strand
CATTTCCGGATTCGACTTCGCGAATTTCTACATTGGCCTCGCATTTCTCGGTCTCGGCTGGAATTTCACCTATGTCGGCGGCTCGACGCTTCTCACCTCGGTCCATGAGCCGTCTGAGAGGGCCAAAGTCCAGGCGGCGCACGATTTTACCGTTTTTGCGACGACAGCGCTTTCGGCGGCCGCGGCGGGGGTTTTGCAGCAATATGTCGGATGGAACCTGATAAACGTCGCCGCTCTGCCCTTGATGGCCATGATCATTTGCGCGGCGGTCTCGCTGTTCCTGAGGGAAAGGCGCCAGTCGCTTATGGCGAATTCTTAAATATCCGCGGCCCGGGCCCAGGCGCACTCGCGGACGGCGGGGGAAATCCTACCGCTTCGGAACGCGGCGGCGCACATAGCCGTTGGAGCCGACAATCTTCACTCTGCGAACGCGCGGAAAATCCGTCATCGGCAAATCAGCCGCGTAGGGCGATTGGACGGGCAGTCCGACAATGGCATTCAGGCAGCCGACGACTTCGACGGTCAGCCACCCATTGCGGCCAAGCCGATGGCGCAGTTCAACATCCATGTTGATGTAGGGCCGCGTACCGCCGATGGTGAGTGTCCATTCGCCGCGCCTGCCGCCGAGGAAATCGACAGATTCGATCGGCACGAGCTGGCAGGAGGCGCTGAAACGGACATTCTTCAACGGACCGTTATCGGCGGACACCGACGCCGTGCCGAGCAGCAATGTGAGGACCAAGGCAAGGAGAGCGACGAACGATATACGGTGTTCATGCCGTCTTGTGATTTGCGACATATATCCGGCTCCTTTTCTGGCGACCGCTCGGTTAGGAACGGCACTCTAGGCGTATATGAGCCTCCGCGCAACTTGGCCGCAAACGGGCTGCATGGGGCCGGCGGCGGTCATTCTGCTGGCTGGTCTCGTTCGTCGAGGCAACAGGCTGCGCCTTGCTGTACAGGCGGACAGGGAACGTCCCCGTAGGAGCAATAGACGCAGCAATTGCCCGGTTTGGGACGCAAAACCGCCCCGCACCCCTTACAATCATAGAAATACTGGCACGCGTCCGTCGGCATCGTTTCGATTTGGCGATGACCGCATTCGCGACAGGTAATTGTAGATCTGAGCTTTATGTTGTTCTTGCCCGTCTCCATAACGCATAGACCGTAGTCGAAATGAAAACCAAAAGAGCGGAAAACAGCACGACATCGAGATAACCAGTCCACGCCGAAAGGCCCAGAACGCCGAGCAAGATAACCAGCGCCGGCGTGAGACAACAGATCGCCGACACAATGGTACCAATTAATCCAACTCGAAAGAGCGACATGTTATCCATTCACGCCGTTTATCGATTGACAAAATCATGCCAGCGGTTCAGTTCCGACGCCATAAACGATTTGTTGATCCGGAACGCGGTGAGTCCGTTTTAATTTGTAATCCTACTTTCATTGAGCCTGCCCCTCTCCTCGATGACTGATAACGAAAAATGGGAATTCTGGATCGACCGCGGCGGCACTTTCACCGATATTGTCGGCCGCGCGCCCGACGGCGCGATCGCCGCCAGCAAGCTCCTTTCGGACAATCCGGAGGCCTATGACGATGCGGCGTTGCAAGGCATAAGGGATTTTCTCGGCGTCGCACCCGGCGGCCCAATCCCGGCTGAAAAAATCGCTTCGGTAAAGATGGGTACGACGGTGGCGACGAACGCGCTGCTGGAGCGCAAGGGCGACCGGACTCTTCTTCTCGTGACAAAAGGATTCCGCGACGCGCTTCGGGTCGGCTATCAGGAGCGGCCGGATATATTTGCCCTCAATATCGAAAAGCCCGAAATGCTCTATGAGCGTGTCGCCGAAGTTGATGAGCGTGTGCGCGCCGATGGCGCACTTGAGACGCCTCTGGACATCGAGAGCGCGCGCGAACCGCTTGAAACAGCTTACAAGGATGGTATCCGTTCCGTGGCCATCGTCTTCATGCACGCCTATGCGGCCCCCAACCATGAAAAGCAGGTCGCAGCCCTTGCCGGCGACATCGGCTTCACCCAGGTCTCCGCGAGCCATGAGGTCAGTCCGCTTATCAAATTCGTCGGCCGCGGCGACACCACCGTTGTCGATGCCTATCTGACGCCGATCTTGCGCCGCTACGTGGAGAAGGTAGCGGGGGAGCTGTCAATCGCAGAAGCCGGCACAGCAGCATCTGCTCCCATGGCCATGAAGGTAACAGACGCCGCGGAACAACTTGAAGGACAAGGGTTCACCCCCTCCCCAACCCTCCCCCACCAAGGGGGAGGGAATGAGTTCGGAAGCGCCGGCGCCCCCAAGCTGATGTTCATGCAATCCTCCGGCGGGTTGACGGCGGCGGACCTTTTCCAAGGTAAGGACGCCATATTGTCGGGTCCCGCGGGCGGCGTCGTCGGCGCGGCCGAGACCGCAATGCTCGCCGGATTTTCAAACATTATCGGCTTCGACATGGGCGGCACCTCGACCGATGTTTCCCACTTCGACGGACAATATGAGCGCGCCTTCGAGACGGCGGTCGCCGGCGTCAGAATGCGCGCGCCGATGATGCGCATCCACACGGTCGCCGCCGGCGGCGGCTCGATCCTGTACTTTGACGGCAGCCGGTTCCGGGTCGGCCCGCAATCCGCCGCTGCCAACCCGGGCCCAAAGGCCTACCGCAGGGGCGGACCGCTGA
>CAYWBS010000581.1:0-2696 GCA_964456215.1 uncultured Hyphomicrobiaceae bacterium | reverse complement strand
AGCCGACGGCTCATAACCGTCTGGTTGCAGGTTCGAGTCCTGCCGGGCCCACCACGCAGTCTGCTCCTTATATGGGCATTCGAAGCCTCTGTGGAAAAACTTTTATATATCGGCAGGTTAGCTCCAGGTGTCGGCCGACGTTCCGGACGAGAGATAGCGGAGAAGCCCCGGTTTCGGTGCAAATTCAGCGATTGTCTCTGTTTGCTAGTTTCGGGTCCAGCACGTGGTTTGCAGTGCGGGTCCTGGCTTAGCCGCAGAACCCAAGAATACGTCTCTGATCCTGCCAGGAGCGGGGCAAGTCGCCAATTCTCGTCAGACGCTTTGCAGTGAGATCGACGGGCTGAGTGCCGTCGACAATGGCTTGAACGATGTCGGGTGCGAGGAAAGCAAGCGGCAAGGTCCGGCTGAGTTCGTTCGGATCGGCGCCGGAAAGGGACGCAAGGGCAGAGATGCTGTCCGCTTCCCCACGCGTCAGGCGTTCAAACCAAGCCCGTGACTGTGCGATGATTTTGATGAGTTTCTCGTCGGGTTGATGTGTTGCGGCATTGGCGTTGCGGATCACCATCTTGGCTTCGACGCCGCGCTTCTTCAGGGTGAACGGAACGTCACGTGTCAGCTTGGCTTGAGCATTCTTCGCCGCATTGTTTGTGAGCAGGCCGACCAGATTCGACACGCTGAATGCGATGCGCATCCGACCGGGCGAGACCGTGATGCGATTGAGGATCTCGTGCACCAGCTTCCGCTTTTCCAGTGCATTTGTCGAGGAGAGGGCGATGCAGAGCTCTCCGGCCTTGTTTGACACCGTCCGCAGCAGGCTTGGGGTGGACTCGGCTTCTCCTATCAAAGCAAAGAGTTCGTGATCATTGCTCAGAAGAGCGATCATCACGTTGAGGACTTTGCCTTCGAGCTCCGGCGCCGGTAGGCGCCAACCGTCATCTCCCTCACGCAAAGACTGCATCAGCCGGTGCGAGATGTAATAGCGATAGCGCCGGCCGTTCTTGCCGGCATGGCTCGGTGACAGCCGGTCTCCCGTCTCGTCATAGAGGAGGCCCGTAAGCAGGCTCGGCTCCTTGGCGTTAATCGATGATCTTCGAGGCGTAGCGTTTGTGGCGAGCTGCCGTTGGACGGCCTCCCAGATATTGCGATCGATGATGGCTTGATGCTGACCTGGGTAAATCTTTTCCTTATGGGCGATGTCGCCGACATAGAGCGGATTTGCGAGAAGCTGGTAAAGATGGCCGCGGCTGAAGGACTTGCCCCCGGTCGGTTGACCGGAGTGCAGCCGATGCTTGGTCCTGAGCCCGCGCCTGTCGGCCGCGACCTTGAGCCGGCGGACGCTGCGCAATTGGAGATAGAGATCGAACAGGGTGCGGACCGTCCGGGCTTCCGGCTCATTGACGATCAGCTTCTTATTGTCGACATCGAAGCCGAGCGGCGGCAGGCCGCCCATCCATAGGCCTTTCTTTTTCGATGCCGCGATCTTGTCACGGATGCGCTCGGCGGTCACCTCTCTTTCGAATTGCGCGAAGGAGAGAAGCACATTGAGGGTCAGGCGTCCCATGGATGTGGTGGTGTTGAACTGCTGGGTTACGGAGACGAACGAGACGTTATGCCTGTCGAAGACGTCAACCATCCTGGCAAAGTCGGTGAGCGAGCGGGTCAACCGGTCGATCTTGTAGACCACGACCACATCGATTCGGTCCTCGCCGATATCGCCCAAAAGTGCCTGAAGGCCGGGGCGCTCCATATGGGCGCCCGAGACGCCGCCGTCGGAATATCTCTTCGCCACCGCCTTCCAGCCGAGGCCCGCCTGCGAGGAAATAAAGGCCGCACAGGCTTCGCGCTGGGCATCGAGGGAATTAAAGTCCTGTTCCAGACCCTCCTCGGTGGATTTCCTTGTATAGATGGCGCAGCGGCGCTTCGAGTTTCCGGTCATAGGCCAAAGAACCTCGGACCGGACCATCCGGCGCCGGTGATAGCCTGGGCGACGGCGGAGAGGGACCTATGGACCTTGCCGTTCCACACGAAGCCCTGATCGACGACTTCTACGGTGTGGTTGCGCCCGTTCCACTCCCGGACCAGCCTGGTACCGGGAGAGAGCGCGCCGCCGGGGGAGGTCTTTCGCTTCCGCCGATCCTCAGTGGCATATGACAACAATTGCCGGCGCAGTCTTGGTTTAAGCCCGCCGGTGGCCTTGACCTGCACTTGGTAAGCGGCCGATCGTTCGAGCAGGCGCCGGCTGATGCCTTTCGGCGGCGGCCGGCCATAGACGGCGTGCCAGCGCTCGATCATGGCCTCACGGCTTTCCCCAGCGAGAGCGGCGATTTCTTTTTCCACCTTCGCGGTCACGGGAAGGGCTGCCATGATCAGGCCTTGACATGTTTGTCGATGCGATAGCGCCGCTTGCCGTTTTTGGTTTTCTCGGAGCTGACAGGAAGCGCCATGCGCTTTTTGAGGGTCCCCGACAGGAATCCCCGGACGCTGTGGGCCTGCCAGCCGGTCGCCTGCTGCAATTCGCCGATGGTTGCGCCTGACGATCGTTCGAGCAGGTGAATGATCTTTTCGGACTTGGTCCGCGGCAATGATTTCCCGGATTTCGGTGCTGTCTTGGCTTTGTTTGGCATTGTCAGAGGAAACAGACTTGAGCCCGTGTGGGGCGTTTCGTAGCATCTTTGGATGAGAAATCCATTCCGCTA
>CAYWBS010000580.1:0-2699 GCA_964456215.1 uncultured Hyphomicrobiaceae bacterium | reverse complement strand
TTCTCCAGGGTCACGGAGATCCCAAGCCGCCGCGCAATGGCCGTCAGATGGATAATCGCATTCGTCGAACCGCTGAGCGCCAGCAGTATTCTGAGGGCGTTCTCAACAAAATGAGGTGTGATGATCTTGTCAGGAGTAACACCGCCGGCGGTGAGGCGGACGGCGGCGGCACCGCTTGCTTCCGCGGCGCGCAGCCGGTCGGCATGCACCGCCGGTATGGCGGCCGTTCCGGGGAGGATCATTCCCAAAGCTTCGACAAGGCAGGCCATGGTGCTCGCCGTGCCCATGACCGCGCAGGTCCCTGCCGTGGTCGCCAACCGCCCCTCGATTTCGGTAATCTCATTTTTGTCGATGCGGCCGGCACGGAAGTCGCCCCAGAAACGCCGGCAATCCGTGCAGGCGCCGAGGCGCTCGTCGCCATGGCGCGACGTCATCATCGGCCCGGCGACAAGCTGGATGGCGGGCTTGCCGGCCGATGCCGCCCCCATCAGCTGCGCCGGAACGGTCTTGTCGCAACCGCCGAGAAGAACCACGCCATCCATCGGCTGGGCGCGGATCATCTCCTCCGTGTCCATGGCCATGAGGTTGCGGAATTTGAGGCTGGTCGGCGACAAAAAGACCTCGCCAAGGGAGGTGGTCGGGAATGACAGAGGAAGCGCGCCGGCGGCGAGGACGCCGCGTTTCACGGCCTCCAGGAGCTCCGGGAAATGGCGATGGCAATTGTTGAAGCCGCTTTCCGTGGTGGCAATGCCGATGATCGGCCGCTCCAGCATCTCGCCGGAATAGCCCATCGACTTGGCGAATGAGCGCCTGAGATATAGCGAGAAATCCGGATCGCCGTAATTTGTCAGGCCGCGGGCGAGGCCCCGGCTTTCCTTTTTCGAATTCATTGCTGGTCCTTTGTTGCAAGGCCCAATCAATAGAATTTTTCCAGGGAAGAATGCAATGTTCGCTTCGATCGCCCGAGCAAGCCGCTGCTCTCCCGCGGGCACCCGGCTCCTCAACCGGCAGGAAGCTCATGATCGACTAATCAGTCTGCGAGACTGCCTCGTTTCCCGGTCCGATTTTGACAATTTGCGCGTTTTTCTTGACTTTGGCGGGCGGGCCACGATTTAGATCTCCGCGGACCATCATCCCAGGAACAGTGAAATGCGGCATCCGGTCCAAGCCTGACATTCATACGTGCCGAAACCACGTAATTCTGGAGTTTCCGTAATGGCTGTTGAAACGAATCCGCTCCTTGCGGAATGGACTTCGCCACATCAAAGCCCGCCGTTTGAGACCATATCGGCAGACCATTTCCCCGAGGCCTTCAATGAGGCGATCGCGGCCTATTTGCGGGAAATCTCCGGCATTGCCGGACAGGCGGAAGCGCCGGACTTCGAAAACACCATCGAAGCGCTGGAGATGAGCGGCCGAATTCTGGATCGTGTCTCAAACGTCTTCTTCCATCTCACGGCGGCGAAAACGAGCGAAACCTTGCAGAACATCGAGCGCGACGTCGCGCCGCGTCTGGCGAAACTTTCGAGCGACGTTTTCTCGAATTCCGAGATGTTTCAGAGGGTCGACGCGCTTTATGCGGGCCGCGACTCCCTCAATCTGAGCGGCGAGCAGGCCCGCGTCCTCGAACGCTATCACACCCGGTTCATTCGCGCCGGCGCACGGCTGGACGCGGCCGAAAAGGCGCGGATGGCGGCAATTACCGAGCGTCTCGCCGAGCTCGCCACCCGCTTCGCGCAGAACGTCCTCGCCGATGAAAATGCCTTCCGGCTGGTGCTCGAAGGTGATGAGGATCTCACCGGACTGCCGGAGTTTCTGCGCGCCGCCGCCGCTGCCAGCGCCGGCGAGCTTGGCCTGCCGGGAAAGCACGTGATTACCCTTTCCCGTTCGAGCATCGAGCCGTTCCTGCAGTTTTCCGAACGCAGGGACCTCAGGGAAAAAGCGTATCAGGCGTGGATCGACAGGGGCGCCATGGGCGGGGCAACCGACAACCGCCGGATCATCGCCGAGATGCTGGCGCTGCGTCACGAGAAAGCGAGGCTTCTCGGTTTCGCCAATTTCGCCGAGTTCAAGCTTGACGACATGATGGCCAAGACGCCGGGTGGCGTTCGCGAACTTCTCGATGATGTTTGGGCGCCGGCACGGCAGCAGGCACGAAAAGAGCGGGATGAATTGCAGGCCATGATCCGCGCGAAAGGTGAGGATTTCGATCTCGCACCCTGGGACTGGCGCTATTACACAGAACAAGTCCGCAAAGCCCGCTTCGATCTCGACGAGGCGGAAATCAAACCTTATTTTCAGCTCGATCAGATCGTCGCCGCCGCATTCGAGACCGCGAACCGCCTGTTCGGCCTCACCTTCCAGGCGCGCACCGACATTCCCGTCTACCATGGCGACGTTCGCGTCTGGGAAGTTTTCGGGCGCAACGGCGGGCATCTGGGGTTGTTTTTCGGTGATTATTTCGCCCGGCCGTCAAAGCGCAGCGGCGCCTGGATGTGCGCGCTCCGCCGCCAGCGAAAACTCGGCGGCGAAACGCATCCGATCATTGCGAATGTGCTGAATGTCGTCAAGGGCGACGCCAAACGGCCAGCGCTTTTGAGCTTCGAGGATGCACGGACGCTTTTTCACGAATTCGGTCATGCCCTGCACGGTCTGTTGTCCGACGTCACCTACCCGCTTGTCTCCGGCACAAGCGGCAA
>CAYWBS010000579.1:0-2735 GCA_964456215.1 uncultured Hyphomicrobiaceae bacterium | reverse complement strand
TGCCGCCAAGATTCATTGGAGAGCCGATTCCCTTTGCCTCGGTGTGGCACGGCCCTGAGTTACGCCATGTGTCAAAACACCCGATAGCGTCAGGTCATGATCAACCGTGACGATCACCAAGTACTGTAAACATGCTTACAGTGTTGTCCAATCTCTTCTCGGCAACGATCAATGGCCGTAGGTCCTAAATTGGCTTCGACTCAATACCTGAGAAGTGTATGAAACAGGAAGTCGATTTTTTGACTCACTGCATCAAGCAAATGACTGCTATTTGGACGGAACATACGTTTTTCATCTATCGAAGATTTTTGGCAGTCCGGGGTAAACCGGACAGGATCCAGACAAGCCCTTGATCGCCGTCTTTGGTCTTATCCGAATCTTGTCGATCCGTTGCTGAAGCGGATAAGATAAATAGTACGGTAAGAGCGACCACAATATCCAAACCCACAAACCCTGCTCCGCCTAGGAAAACCGGCATGTTCGAAAATCCAATTTTTTGGCTATTTGCTGCGCCCGGTTTGCTGTTGGGATTTTATGCACAGTCCCTCATCAAGGCGAATTATACGAAATATTCTCAAGTCCCTACCGCGGGTGGCATCACCGGTTCTGAGGTCGCAAGGCGGCTGTTGGACGCTCAAGGGCTGCAAAACGTGAAGATAGACTCCACACCGGGAATGCTTAGCGATCATTACGATCCCCGTTCCAAGATCCTGCGTCTCAGTCAGGAGGTCTACAACACGCCCAGTCTTGCCGCCGCTGGAATAGCTGCCCACGAGGCGGGCCACGCGCTTCAGGATGCGGCCGACTATTTCCCCATGGAAGTGCGGTCATATGTCGTGCCTGTCGTGCAATTGAGCGCCATGATTGCGCCTTGGGTGTTTATCGCGGGCCTGGCAATGGGGATAAGTCAACTCGCCTGGGCGGGGGTAATTCTATTCGGAACACAGACGCTCTTCACATTGATAACCCTGCCGGTGGAATTTGATGCGAGCGCGAGGGCACGGGAGTTGCTGTTAAAGCAGGGAATTATTTCCGGCGAGGAACAGGTGGCGGGGATCAAGAAGGTTTTGGGTGCGGCGGCCTGGACATATGTGGCCGGAGCCGTTTCCGCGATAGGGTCATTGCTTTATGTTGTTTTTCTCGTGTTTTCCGGTGGCCGCCGCCGCTCGCGCTAGATCATTTATGGCCCTGTGCTTGATTATTTGTTCGTACTTTACAATGACCTTCCATTCGCAAATTACACCCAGGGTTGAAGCGCGGAGATGAACGGCGTTGGGAATGGCTGCTTATGGCCCTCTCCCACCGTATTCCGCAGGCCATTGGTTCAGTAGCTATTGAAGGATTAGTAGACCACCGGGGGCAAGGTATCTAACCGGGATTTTGACCCACTACAGACAATAGCCGTGTCGCAGGCAACCACCAAAGCCAATATGTCGTTTCCGAAGAGCTATCTTTGATTTCAGTCAAGATGGCGAGGATGACCGACTGCTACGTTTTGCTTAATTCGGTGGTGGAGAGGAGAATGGTAATGCATAGAATCTTGCTTGCCGTCGGGATATTCATCTCGAGCGGGGTGATGGTCGTGTCCAGTTCAACATCATCGCGCGCGCTTCCAGTGGCACCGATAGATATATTAGGTGATTCTGCAATCAGTGAGCAGGGCCTCGTAGAGAAAACACATGGTTGGCATTGCGATTACCGGCATGGCTGGTATCGGTACTATCGCCATGGCAGGCTGCACAGGCGTCGCGGACGGCACCGGCATCGGCGCGACTGCGAAGGCTTGTATTTCGGCTATTATTATGGCCCGTACATCTACTTTGGTCCGCCCCGTTTGTTCTACCGGGGTCATCGGCGCGGACGGCGATATACGGGCCGCAGATATCGCCGCGGACACGTGTTCGTAGAGATCGTGGACGCATTCGCCGCGACCGTCGTGGTCGCCGCCGCAGGCGTTAGGCACCTGGACTAGTAGCGCAAGATCGTAACCCAATGGAGGCATTCCCGGAAACCGGGAATGCCTCCGATTGTATCGAGAGGCTGCTTCTCCCGCTGTAGCATGTCTTGCGAAAGAACGCTTGGCGGTTTGGTCTAAACCATGCGCGAGTCTGCTCGAGTGCAAACACAGAAACCCCGAATCAGTCACACGTGCAAATATCGAATGTTCGCTAATTGACCCATCGCGTCGGTCGCTGTGATCGCAGCCAGCTTCCGCAGCTGGAGGTAATCCAGACGGCGCCGCGGCGACCTCTCAACAGCCAGATTTGATCCAAAGCGGGCATGCTGCCCCGGCAGCGCCACACAAGGCATGCCGTGCGGAAGCGGGCAAGGCACCCCTTTTTGCTACTTGACGACCCTTTCGACCAAGGCGCGCAGGCTCAAGCCCTGAACGATGATGGTGAAGAGAACGACCACATAGGTCGCGGCGAGAATGATGGATTTTTCGGCCACTTCCGGAAGTGAAAGCACGAGGGCAACGGAGATGCCACCGCGTAACCCGCCCCATGTTAGAACCGGGATCGTCCCGTGAATGAAAGTGTGGGTCCCACTCAGAGCCAACACCGGAATCGCGACGGCCAACAAACGGGCGCAGAGCACGAGCGGCACCGCAACCGCCGCCAGCCAGCCGAAGGACGGGTCGAGGCGCAGAACAAGCACTTCGAGACCTATGAGAAGGAAAAGTACCGAATTCAGGATTTCGTCGATGAGCGTCCAAAAACCGAAGAGGTACCGCT
>CAYWBS010000578.1:0-2745 GCA_964456215.1 uncultured Hyphomicrobiaceae bacterium | reverse complement strand
GGGTATCCGAATGGCAGGAACGTACAAAAAGTCCGTCTTGATAATGTTGATTGCTTGTCTCGCAGGTATCAGTGCCGTTGGTTTCAAAACATCGTTTGCCGTGGCGCAGGCAGCAGATGACCCGGCCGGGGCAAGCCCGTTCAAGGCAAACCAGGCGATCGAAAACGTCCCATTTCAAGTCTCTCCGGACTGCAGCGTCCCGGGAAATGCGTTAAGCTCGTTAGCCCCCCTGCCAAACACGGCGCGCGCCATAAAGCTGAGAAAGACCGTGCGGCTGCTGTTTATTGGGGCGACAAGTGTGGCGCGCCGGGAGAGGGCGGATGGCGGCTATGACCTGCTCATAGAAACGCTGCTTGAAAAAACCGTCAAAGGCCTTTTTGTCGATAACATCGAGCGTGGCGTTTCCGGCGAGTTGGCAAAGGACGCTGCCACAAGGCTCCAAATTGAGGTCGCACTGACCAATCCGGATTTGGTGCTTTGGCAAGTCGGAACAAACGATGCGCTGGCAGGAATCTCCGTTGCGGAGATTGAGCAGACAATCAGGCAGACCGTTCGCTGGCTTAAAGCCCATAATGTCGACGTGATACTCGTTGGATTGCATTACGCAAATCGGATGCGGCGTGACCGCCACTATCAGAGGGTTCGTGCGGCAATCAAGTCGCTGGCTAAATCGGAGAACGTTATGCGTATAGGTAGATATGAAGCAGCCGAGATTGCTTCTCAAATCGGGCAAAAAACTGCGCTTACCTCACAAAGTGGTCTTGAACAAACGGAAGACAGTTACAATTGTCTGGCTCAGCACATTGCCCGCGGCATCACAATTGTCCTGTTCGCAAAGCAGGAAAAAGCCGCGCCACGAAAATAGACAAGGTTTGACGCGCAGCCTTACCGGCCGCAATGGCACAGATAACTTTGAACGCAAATAATTTTAGGTAGCGACATCAATGCATCTCATGACCCGCCGCACCGCCTTGCAACAAGGCGGTGCGATGACAGCAGCTTTATTCGGTTCCTGGTTCAGCCGGTTTGGCGCCACGGCGCTTGCCGGGCAATCCGGACAATCCAAGCCATTTCGTGCCGATGACGTGCGGCTGATGGCTAAAGCGCTGGCTGCAATGGCTTACGCGCCCGGGCCTGCCGATCTTCCTGCGCCGTTCGACAAGCTGACCTATGATCAATACCGGGATATTCGCTTCCGTCAAGACAAAGCGATCTGGCGCGGGCAGGCGGTCAACCATGAGCTTCAGCTCTTTCAAATGGGCTGGCTGTACAATATTCCCGTGGAGATCTTCGTCGTCGAGGATGGTCAGAGCAGGCCACTGCGCGCGGACAGCGACCTCTTTAACTTTGGTCCGCTTTTGGGCAACAAACCGATATCGCAATCGATCGGCTTTTCCGGGTTCCGTATCCATGCGCCGATCAACAGGCCGGAATATCTGGACGAATTCGTAGTTTTCCAAGGCGCCAGTTATTTCAGGGCTGTCGCGCGCGGGCAGGCATATGGCTTGTCGGCGCGCGGTCTGGCGATAGATACAGCCCAACCCGGTGGCGAGGAATTTCCAAGCTTCCGTACGTTCTGGATTGAGCGGCCTGCAATTGATGCCCAGGATATCGTCGTGCACGCCCTCCTTGACAGCCCGTCCGTGACGGGTTCGTACCGCTTTGTGATTGCATATGGCCTGCGAACGGTGATGGACGTCGATGTACACCTGTTTCCGCGCCGCGACCTGCAGCACGTCGGCATCGCGCCACTGACAAGTATGTATTTGTTTGGCCACAGCAACCGCTTGGCCAAGCGCGACTTCCGCCCTGCCGTGCACGACTCCGAGGCATTGGCGATCCATAACGGCAACGGCGAACGCCTCTGGCGTCCGTTGGCCAACCCAAAGCGCCTGCAAGTCAGCGCGTTCATGGACAAAGATCCGAAAGGATTTGGGCTCATTCAGCGCGACCGTCTGTTTACAGCTTATGAAGACCTGGAAGCGCATTATGAAAAGCGCCCCAGCCTCTGGGTCGAACCGCGCGGCAACTGGGGGCAGGGCCGCGTCGAACTTGTGGAGCTTCCAATCGTCACCGAAGGCCACGACAATATTGTCGCCTTCTGGCGCCCCTCTCAAGCGATCAAAAAAGGTACCGAGCACGATTTGTCATACCGGTTGTTGTGGACCAACGATATCGAACCGGCTTGGCCGCGCGCGCGCGTTGCCAAGACGCGAACTGGCGATGGCAAGAAACCTGGAACGGTTTTGTTCGTTGTCGATTTTTCAGGCGCGGCACTTGCCGACACAGCATTACCCGACGTCCAATTGAATGCCACAGCCGGGAAGCTTTCGAAGCCTTCCGTGCAAAAGAACAGCCATGCCAATGGTGTTCGCGTTGCATTCACGCTCACGCCTCGAAAGGCGGAGCTTTCAGAATTGCGCCTGTCTTTACTGAAAGACGGCAAGAGCATCTCGGAAGTCTGGTTATATCGGTGGACGAATTCATGAGGAAGTCGACGGCACGGGACACGCGTCGCCAAAGTGCCGAGCCAGTTAAGCATAAAAACAGAGCCGTTGATCAAGGGCAACTGGCTGGCATGCCCGCAATGCAGCCATTGGCGATGCCAGTGCAGGACTTTGGCCGGCGTCCCGACGCGCCGCGAGCCAGTCAAACACAGCGGGTCTATCGGTGGCGCGCGGCCATTGTGTCATCGTCGGTTTTGCTGACCGCTGCTTTTGCCTATGAAAGCTATGAAGTCCTGGC
>CAYWBS010000577.1:0-2747 GCA_964456215.1 uncultured Hyphomicrobiaceae bacterium | reverse complement strand
CCCAGGATTCCGCCGGCCTGATTGGAGAGAAATTCCGGCTTGCCGTCGGCACCGACCCGCATTTCATCGGCGTTCTCCTCTCCCGAAAGCGCGGCGGCGGCGAACCCGGCGCCGATCTCGACGCCCTTGACGGCATTGATGCTCATGAGCGCGGACGCGATGTCCTGGTCGAGCTTGCCATAGACGGGGGCGCCAAGGCCCGCCGGAACGCCTTCGGCGACGACCTCGATCACGGCGCCGGCGGACGATCCCTTCTTGCGCACTTCATCGAGAAATCCGGCCCATTTCTGCACGGCCTCGTGGTCCGGACTGAAGAAGGGATTCTGATCGACTTCCTTCCAATCCCAGTTGTCGCGGTTGATCGTATGGGGGCCGATTTGCACGAGCGCGCCACGGACCGTGATGCCCGGAATGATCTTTCGCGCGATGCCGCCGGCTGCGACACGCATCGCCGTCTCCCGCGCCGAGGACCGGCCGCCGCCCCGGTAATCGCGAATCCCGTATTTGGTGAAATAGGTGTAGTCCGCATGGCCGGGGCGGAACTTGTCCTTGATGTCGCTGTAGTCCTTGGCGCGCTGATCGACATTGTCGATGATCAAGGAGATCGGCGTGCCGGTCGTCACCTGCCGTCCGGACTCGTCCTCGAAGACGCCGGAGAGAATCCTGACGCGGTCGGGCTCCTGGCGCTGGGTGGTATAGCGCGACTGGCCGGGCCGGCGCTTGTCGAGCCAGACCTGAAGCTCCTCTTCGGTGATCGGAATTCCCGGCGGGCAGCCGTCGACGACGCAGCCGATGGCGGCCCCATGGCTTTCGCCCCAGGTGGTGATGCGGAAAAGATGGCCGAAGCTGTTGTGGGACATTGCGTGAAGTCTATCTCAAAAGGTGATCGCCTCAAAGAATGGGCGGCGTTTCTAACGCATTTCAGCTTGAACATACCGCGGGCTGGTTGAGAAGAAATTGACGTGTCGTCAAAAGTTCGCGTGCACCCGTTCATGATCTATCCCGAACCTTTTGGGGTGCGGGAAATGTTTCACTATAGGATAATCCGTAACAGATTTAGCAGCGGACGTAGCCACTGAGCGCCAAATTCGGCGGCTTCCGACCCACAAGAGACTTCGGTCACATGTCACTTTCGGGCGTCTATTGGCAGACGTAATGCGGTGCTTGTGCGCATATAGATCAATCACTTTGCCGCAATCTTATCTTTTAGATGTCCGGATTTTTGATATCTTCTGTGAACCTTCTGATTTCACAAAGGAGCCTAACAGGCAGTAGTGTGTCACGCTTGGCAGTACATGCCGATACGCCGCGACAGAGGCGGGATTCGACGAGCCGGCAATGAAAGTCGCTGCTATCCAGACTTGTTTTGAGCTTCATGCAGCGACTGTGCGTGTCAGGCTCAGAATGGTCGGAGCCAGGCTCGGCTGAAGTCTTGAATACCGATTGGCCCTGAGCGTGGCTTCTTATTGTGGTGGAATGGAGCTGCCCGATGGATACAAAACTTGGACTATTTCAAGCTGGTCGTGATCGATATCAGCCCGATTTAGAGTTTTCTTATAGAGATCGCCACGATTATGTAATCAGCCAGCAATTTCTCGCCGCCCTTGTGGGTGCAGTGGCGTTACTTTTGCCGATTGTGCTGTATTTGGGAACAAAGCTCGGAGTTTGTTTTTACGACTCCATAAGCCACTTCTATTACGCACAATTTTTGGGCGATGTGTTTGTCGGCGCGCTCGTTTTCGTCGGCACCTTTTTCATGGCGTACAGGGGCGAATGCCAGTCCGAGAATACGTTGGCCAAGATTGCCGGACTATGGGCTTACGGGGTTGTCCTGTTCCCGACAAACGGTGCCGGCTGCAATATGGAACGTTTCTCAGGACGTATCTTTGCGGACCTGCGGATTGCCAATCCAACGGGTGCGATTGAGGTCATCACACCTGACAACAGCGATCGTTTTTTTGAGCTCTTCAAGGGCGCAGTGGTTCTCCATTATGCCAGCGGTGCGCTGCTTTTCCTGTTTCTCGCTTACTACTGCTTTTTCGTGTTTACGCGCGTCATTCGAGCACAGCATTTCCGTGCTGATGGCAAAACTCTCACATGGAACAAAGCGATACGCAATTCGGTCTACAGGATCTCGGGGACTGTGATTGTGCTTTGCTTGATCGCCCTGGTTTCCAATCCACTTCACACATTCTTCACAGGGAATGAATGGCCGTGGTGGGATCAACATAATTATACATTTTGGCTGGAGACCTTCATTCTTTGGGCATTTGGACTGTCATGGATTACGAAAGGGCGATTCTTCGGCACAGTCTTGCTTGATCCCCGAGACAGAAAACAGAGTTCAGAGGCTGCCTAATTTATTTATGCGCAGAAGGGACGGGGGAGGTTTACCAGCATAGCGTTGATCTGTGAGTAGGGCGTTCCGGAGGGTAGTCGGCGCTGACTATTGATTGAGACTACGGACAATACGGAAACCTCGGTCGTAGTATCGATAGCCGGAATAGTGTCTATTGCGTGATGCAGACCGCAGATGACGAGGTTCGTTAAGCCACGATCCGCCACGATAAACACGGCTGGTGCATTTTCCCGTTCGCCAGGGCATGCCATCGGCCGGTGCCCCTTTATAGGTGTCGTTCCAGCAGTCTTCGACCCATTCCTTTGCGTTGCCAATCGTATCAAAAACCCCAAAAGCATTGGGCATATAACTGCCACTGCGGGCGGTTCCCCAACGATGTCCATCGATA
>CAYWBS010000576.1:0-2749 GCA_964456215.1 uncultured Hyphomicrobiaceae bacterium | reverse complement strand
CAGGCGCAGATTCTGAATTTATTGACTGATCTGAGGATTGAACTCGGACTGTCATATTTTTTTATCTCTCATAATCTAGCAGTCGTCGACTATATCTCGGACCGTATTCTCGTCATGGCCGGCGGCCGGATTGTCGAAGAAGCGCCGAGGGAGATCCTTTTCAGCAAGCCGGTCCACTTTTATACGAAATCGTTAATGGCTGCCGTTCCCTATCCGGACCTGGGCCGCAGGCTCGATTTCTCGAAACTGTACAAGGATGGACTGTCCGACTCGTCGCGTTGGCCGGAGCCATTCAAGGTTGATTCCGATTGGAAGATGGACTTTATCGATGTCGGCCACGGCCACCAGGTGTTGGCGCGGGTCGGGTCTGATCTGACCGGAAGTTTGCAATGATTGGCACGCTTTCATTGGTCGTGATTATTCTTTCGGCGTCATTTTTCCCGTATTTGTTGTTTCCGCCGGCCTTGTCAGGCGAGATCCGAGCACTCCAAGAGGTGCCCTCATTAAAACCGTTCGTTGCGGCAGGGCGGCTTCCGCCGATCGCTGAACGTATTCCAGCTGAACCGGAAGTCGTCAATATGAGCGTCTGGTCGAAACAGATCGGGCGTTACGGCGGCGACCTCAGATTGTTGCTCGGGAAGCAAAAAGATACGCGAATGCTGACCGTTTACGGCTATACGCGGCTCGTCTGTTTCATGCCGGATTTTAGTCTCCGCGCGGATCTCTTGAAAAGAATCGATATCGAAGATAACCGCATATTCACATTGCATTTACGTCACGGTCATAAATGGTCGGACGGCCATCCCTTTACTACGGAGGATTTCCGTTATTATTGGGAAGACATAGCGAATAACATTGAGCTCTCCCCACTAGGTCCGCCAAAGGGCATGAGAGTTGACGGCGAGCTGGCCAAATTCGGGGTGATCGATGAAGTCACTGTCCGGTACAGCTGGTCCAAGCCAAACCCGTTCTTTACGGTATGGCTTGCAGGGGCGAGGCCGCCGTCGATTTACCGGCCGGCGCATTATCTGAAGCAGTTTCACCGGCGATATGGCGACCTGAAAAGAATTGCGGAACTTGTGCGTGAGGAAGGTCGTCGCAATTGGGCGGACTTACACGAAAGCCGGGACCGATATTATCGCGCTGACAATCCGGACCGGCCAACGCTGCATCCCTGGGTAGACGTCGTGCGGCCACCATCGGAAAGATTCGTCTTCGTGCGCAATCCCTTTTATCACAGAATTGATTCAGAGGGCCGGCAATTGCCCTATATCGATCGAGTAATCGCCACCTTGGGCTCCGTACAGATCATACCTGCACGGACAGGAGCCGGAGAATCTGATCTTCAGGCGCGCTATCTTCGTTTCGATCACTACACATTTTTGAAGAAAGCCGCGAAACGCAACAATTATTCAGTGCTGCTCTGGAAAAACCTTAAGACAGCCCATTTGGCGCTCCTGCCCAACTTCAACGTGGCGGATCCGGTCTGGCGGAAAATAATTCGAGATGTTCGTTTTCGAAGGGCCCTTTCCGTCGCCATAGACAGGCATGAAATCAATCAAGTGATCTATTTCGGTCTAGCAAATGAAAGTGGCAATACCGTATTGCCGGCGAGTCCGCTTTACAGAAAAGAACACCAAGCAGCCTGGACGCAATTCAATTTGAAGTTGGCAAACGCTCTTCTTGATGAGATGGGTTTGGTGGTTCGAGATAGCAATAATGTCCGCTTGTTGCCGGACGGCCGTCCGATGCAAATCATCGTGGATACGGCGGGTGAAAGCACCGAAGAAGCCGACATTCTCGAGCTCATTGGCGACGACTGGTCAAAACTCGGTCTCAAGCTCTTTAACCGTCCTTCCCAGAGGGAGGTATTTCGCAGGCGCGTCTATTCCGGCGCATCGGTCATGACGATGTGGTCGGTGAACGCAAATGGCTTCGCGCGCCCTGCCATCAGCCCGCATGAGTTTGTTCCCTCCTCGCGGGGGCAGTATCATTGGCCGAAATGGGGTGAATATTATGAAACCGACGGCAAAACCGGCGAAGCGTCGGACTTGCCGGAAGTACTACGGCTCGTGCAGCTCTACAAGCGATGGCAACAAGCAAAGAGCGAAGAAGAGAAAACGAAAATCTGGCTGGAGATTTTGAAGATTAACGCCGAGCAAGTTTTTACTATTGGCATCGTCAACGCCACCCTGAGCCCCGTCGTCGTCAACAACCGACTGCGCAATGTACCAAAATCCGGTGTCTATCATTGGGATCCGGGCGCCTATTTTGGGATATATAAACCGGATACGTTTTGGTTCGACGATCAAGGCGGAGGGCCGGAGCGCGCCGAGAAAATCGAATTACCGCATTCGGGCGCAGCTCAATAGCATGAGATTCCTCAAAACCATCGCATACTGCTTTAAGGATGGGAAATGGCGCTCGCTGACCCCAAGATCAGGTTGAAATCGCTTGGGCGCGCTGGCGACCCGCTTTCCAAGTTGCGCTTGAGAGTGGGCGGGTTGGCAATTCGCCAAAGGAAATCCGGATGACGGGATATATCTTACGCCGCCTCCTGATGATGATCCCGACGCTTCTGGTGATCAGCGCAATCGTATTTGCCATCATCGATCTGCCGCCGGGCGATTATTTGGAAAGCTATGTTGCTGAGCTTGAGAGCAACAGCGAAAGCGTTGATGAACAGGAAATAGAATTCTTGCGTAGGCAATATGGCTTTGGTGAACCACTCTGGAAACGCTATGTCAGC
>CAYWBS010000575.1:0-2758 GCA_964456215.1 uncultured Hyphomicrobiaceae bacterium | reverse complement strand
CCGGCGGGGCTCGTCCGGATTTCCCACTCGTGATCGAGCAGCATGTCGAAATAGCCCATGTCGAACTTGGTCGGATGGGTCGTCCAGGCGCCTTCGATGCCGCTGGTAATCGTGTCGCGGCCCATACCCTTGCCGCCAGGGTTCTTCCAACCGAACCCCTGCTCTTCGACGCCGGCCGCTTCCGGGTCCGGGCCGAGCTTGCTAGCATCGCCATTGCCGTGAGTCTTGCCGACAGTGTGGCCACCTGCTGTCAGGGCGACGGTTTCCTCATCGTTCATCGCCATGCGGGCGAAGGTTACGCGGACCGCCTCTGCCGTCTTCATCGGATCCGGCTTGCCGTCTACGCCTTCCGGATTGACGTAAATCAGGCCCATCTGCACCGCTGCGAGCGGGTTCTCGAGCGAGGTCTCGTCGCGGGCGTCCGCATAGCGGTCCTTGGCGAGCCACTCCTTTTCGGAACCCCAATAGATGTCCTTCTCGGGATGCCAGATGTCTTCGCGGCCAAAGCCGAAGCCGAAGGTTTTGAGGCCCATGGATTCGTAGGCGATGTTGCCGGCGAGAATGATCAGGTCGGCCCAGGAGACCTTGTTGCCGTACTTCTTCTTGATCGGCCATAAGAGGCGGCGCGCCTTATCGAGGCTGACATTGTCCGGCCAGGAATTCAAAGGCGCGAAACGCTGGTTGCCGGTGCCGCCGCCGCCACGGCCGTCGGCTAGGCGGTAGGAACCGGCCGCGTGCCAGGACATTCGGATCATCAGGCCGCCATAGTGGCCCCAGTCAGCCGGCCACCAGTCCTGGCTGTCGGTCATCAGGTCGGTCAGGTCTTTCTTGAGCGCCTTGACGTCAAGCTTCTTCAACTCCTCACGGTAGTTAAAGTCCTTGCCCATCGGATTGGTCTTCGTATCGTGCTGATGCAGGATGTCGAGATTGAGGGCGTTCGGCCACCAATCCATGTTCGAGGTTCCGGCCTCAGTGATGGCACCGTGCATCACGGGGCATTTGCCTGCGTCTTCAACTTTTGCGTCCATGTTTCTCTCCGATTGTGGTCTGCGATCTTCCTCAAGTTGTTCCGTATGGAACTAAGATGACATCTAGAAAGTATTGCCGATGAGATCGTAGCTGCTTTTCTCGGTGGAAAATAAGAGCGAAGCCGCGCACATCGCGCTCGGCATCGGCTGCGCACCGCTCGCTGGCGGTAATGAAATTGCTATTGTCCGGCAGCGGGTTCCCGGCCGTGGCTGCAAGAGTCGATTTCTTTGCCATCCGAAATCCTCCCACAGCAACGTTTGGTAGCAAGCTAAGGGCCTTTGTTCATAAGATCCAATTGTATTATCTTAGCAATGCGATAAGAATTTCTGATCGAGAGTTTGACTGACATGTTATCCATCAAGCAACTGCGCTACTTCGAGGCTGTGGCAAGGCTCGGTCATTTCGGACGCGCCGCCGAACATTGCGCCGTGACGCAGCCGGCCTTGTCTATGCAAATCCGCGAACTGGAGAAGGAACTGGGTCTCTCGCTGTTCGAGCGCCGCCCAAGGGGGGTGCGGCTGACCGAAGCCAGTCATGAGATTGCTGAGCGGGCTGTGCGCATTCTGGGGGCCGTGCGCGATCTCGGCGACTATGCGCGGCATCACCATGCGTTGTTGTCCGGCTCACTCAATCTCGGCGTCATCCCTTCCCTTGCCCCCTACCTGCTGCCGCCGTTTCTACCATTGCTGAGGGAGAGATATCCTGAGTTGGATCTGCGCATTCGTGAGACACAGACCCAGCCTCTGCTGGAGCAGTTGCTTGACGGCACGCTTGATGTCTTGCTGCTGGCTCTGCCGATCGAGCGTCCGGACGTCGAAACCATCAGGTTATTTGATGACCGGTTTCTGCTCGCCATGCCGCACCATCGACGGATCACGAGCCGGGTCAAAGCCACGCCAGACCTGCTCAACAATGACCGCTTGCTATTGCTTGAAGAAGGGCATTGCCTTCGCGACCAGGCGCTGGCTTTCTGCGAGCTTCGCAAGGTCGACAAAATTGACACTTTCGGCGCTTCCAGCCTGTCGACCATTGTGCAAATGGTGGCAAATGGGATGGGTCTGACACTACTGCCGGAGGTCAGTATCGGTGTCGAGGCGGCGCATGGTGAAGTCGGGCTGATGCGCTTCGAAGAACCTGAACCTGCCCGCATTGTCGGACTCGCGTGGCGTTCGACCAGTCCGCGCAAGCGTGAATTCGTTGAGTTTGGCAAGCTGATCACACAATCCAGACCGAAGTGTCATTCCTTGCCTAAGTAGCCAGGCGATGCAGATTTTCGGTATTGGACCGAGACCTATCTCTGTAGAACATCGATCGATGGGTGCTCTGGTCTGATCTGCGATGGCGCATCGCTGACTTCTTGTGCATGCACCGACGGGTTGGCAGGCTTTTCCGATGCTCGATGAGCTCGGACCTCATCTCTACGTGGCTGAGGGGGTCACTGTGTCGTTTTGCGGCATTCCCTATCCCACCCGTATGGCAGTTGCGAAGCTTTCGGACGCCAGTGCATGGGTGTGGTCGCCGGTGGCCCTTTCCGAAGAGTTTGCCGGTGACGTGGACGCCATCGGGCCGCAGGCCACACCGTTTCGCCGAGCAAGCTCCATCACCTCTTTCTTGGCGAGTGGGTTAAACGATGGCTTTGTCAATGCGGGAGTAAAAGCAGGCCATTGCACCGGAGGGCATTGTCAGAGGAAACAGATTTGAGCCCGTGTGGGGCGTTTCGTAGCATCTT
>CAYWBS010000574.1:0-2782 GCA_964456215.1 uncultured Hyphomicrobiaceae bacterium | reverse complement strand
TTGCGGTAATTGACCTCCTAGGTTCCGCCGAAGCAGGCTCGGAGGTCGAAATTTCTTGCAGCTGTGCACAGGCTCTTCGGTACGGACATTGTCCAAACTTTGAGCAGCCTCCACTTAGGCAATGAATTGCAGACCTGGTTATGGCAGGATCAAATTCCTGATCGCCGGAGCCGCGGTTCGCGCATGACGCATACGCCACTCATTTCCACTGTCGTTATTGGGCTCGTTCTCGCCTTCGCCCTAGGCGCGCTCGCCAATCGGGTTCGGGTGTCACCGCTCGTTGGATACCTCCTGGCCGGAATCGCAGTAGGACCGTTCACGCCCGGTTTTGTTGCGGACCAGGCGCTCGCACGCGAACTTGCGGAGATTGGCGTCATTCTGCTCATGTTTGGAGTCGGTCTCCAGTTCTCTCCGAAAGAGCTGCTTTCGGTCAAAGGCATCGCCATTCCCGGTGCCCTCATACAGATTGTCGTAACGACGATCGTCGGAACGGGGCTGTCTTGGATCATCGGCTGGCCTGTCGCAACCGGTTTGGTATTCGGCCTGGCGCTTTCAATCGCCAGTACTGTCGTAGTCATACGGGCGCTTGACGAACGCCGCCTTCTCGACAGCGACGCCGGGCGCATCTCTGTCGGCTGGCTCATCGTTGAGGATCTCGTGATGATCCTGGCCATAGTGCTGCTGCCGACGCTGGCCGAGGTCCTGCCCGGAGGTAGGGGATCACAGGCTGAGCAGGCGGGCATCGTTTCATTGCCGGAGATCATGTCAGTCGTCGGGCTCGCACTTGGCAAGGCTGTGGCATTCATTACCATTATGCTTGTCATCGGCCAGCGCGTTATCCCCTGGATACTCCATCATATTGCCAATTCCGGCTCGCGTGAACTCTTCCGGCTTGGCACTCTCGCCGTCGCACTTGGGGTTGCGTTTGGAGCCGCCGAGCTTATTGGCGTGTCTTTCGCCCTCGGGGCTTTCTTTGCCGGTCTCGTCCTGAGCGAATCCGAGCTCAGTCAACGGGCAGCCGCGGAGACCCTGCCACTGCGCGATGCGTTTGCCGTTCTCTTTTTTGTGTCCGTAGGCATGCTGATTGACCCGGCGATATTCGTCCGCGAGCCGTGGCCGGTGATCGGGACCGTAGTCATTGTCGCCGTGGCCAAACCAGCCGCGGCTTTCCTGGCGATGCTTGCGTTTCGCTATCCAATTGACACTGTGCTCGCCGTTTCGGCGAGTCGCACCCAGATTGGCGAATTCTCCTTTGTCCTGGCCGGACTCGGGGTGGGTCTTGGTTTGCTACCGGAACAAGGACGCGACCTCATTATGGCCGGGGCAATGGTATCAATCGTCATCACACCTTTGTCCTTCATGGCGCTGGACCAAGCGCGTGAGTGGCATGCGAACCAGCGTGATGCCCCGGCTGCCGAGCAACTAGACGCCGCGCCCGCGCTTCATGAAGTGCCGATAACGAATCTGAATGAGCATACCGTCGTTGTCGGCTTTGGCCGGGTCGGAAGCGTTGTGTGTGAAGCTCTGCAAAGCGCGGAAAAACCCTTCTTGGTGATCGAAGAGCGCCGCGAACTTGTAGATGACTTAAGAGCGCGCGATATCGAAGTGATCTATGGCCGCGCTCCAGAGGCCGATATTATGAAAGCGGCAAATCTCACAAGTGCTCATTGGCTGTTTATCGCCATTCCGAACGGTTTCGAAGCGGGACAGGTTGTCGAGCAGGCCCGTGCGATGAACCCGAATCTTCAAATCATTGCGCGCGCTCATTCTGATGCGGAAGCCGAACATTTAAAAAAGCACGGAGCGGACATTACTATCATGAGTGAACGTGAGATTGCCCGCGCCATGCTTAACAATGCATTCCCTGAGCGCGAATCACCGCAAGCAAGCGAGAACGGACCTTCTGAGGAAATTAATGACATTGTTGCGGGAACTGGCACGTCATAGTGCATCGGTCAGACGCCGGAGATTTGAAAGGCTAGGAGACTTCCTCCGTTTCGCGGAGCCTGTCGAGCACGCCCTGATCGCACAAATCCTCTATTTCTGATTCCGCCAGGCTGAGCATGCCGGACATGACCTCCACGGTGTGCTCTCCCAGAAGCGGCGGCGCGTGGCGGTAGGTCACCGGCGTCGCCGACAGCCGCATCGGGCTCGCCAGGAGACGCGCGGTCGTTCCGCCATTGATCGAATGGCGCATTTCATGAACCATCTCGCGGGCGACGACCTGCGGGTCGTTGAAGACCTGTTCGAGATTATTGATCGGGCCGCAACCGATTTTCTGGGCTTCGAGCGCCTTCAGCCAGAAAGCAGAAGACCGGGCGGCGACGATCGGCTCGAGGATCGCCGCCAGCGCCGCGCGGTTGCGCACGCGCATCTCGTTCGAGCGGAACCGCGGATCCTCCACCAGCTCTTCGCATCCGGCGAGCTTGCAGAAACGGCGGAACTGGTCGTCATTGCCGACGACGATAATCACATGGCCGTCCGCCGTCTCGTACGGCCGATAGGGAACGATGTTCGGATGATCGTTGCCGAGACGGCCAAGGTGGCCGGCGTAAAGATAATTCAAGCCGACATTGGCGAGCCAGGCGACATGGGTGTCCAGCATGGCGATATCGATGAACTGCCCCTCTCCGGTCGTCTTGGCGCGGTAGATGGCGGCGTTGATGGCCACCGCCGCGTACATGCCGGTCATCAGATCGGCGATCGGCACGCCGACTTTTTGCGGGGACCCGTCCAGTTCGCCGGTCAGGCTCATAACGCCGCCCATGCCCTGGATCAGGAA
>CAYWBS010000573.1:0-2782 GCA_964456215.1 uncultured Hyphomicrobiaceae bacterium | reverse complement strand
AGGTGATCGCGCCGGCAACCCAATTGGTCAGCTGGTCCGAAATATCCTTGGCGGCCTGGGCCAGGCCCGGATAAGACTGCGGCGTGATCTCGCCGAACCATTTCTGCCGGTACTCCGTCACCAGCGACCGCAGGGTTTCGACATAGGAGGGCACTTTTGCCGCGAAACCCGAAATCTGGTCAAACAGCAATGGACCGAGCAACACGAGAACCGCCACGAATATCGCGCCAAAAAAGAGCACGATAATAATCGTCGCCACCAGTCGCGAGAAAACGATCTTCTCCAGCCGGTCGGCGAGCGGATCGAGAAAATAGGCGATTGCCGCGCCCAGCACGAACGGCAGCAGAATACCCTTCAAGAGCGCTATGAGAGAAATGAACAGGACCGCGACCCCTAGCCAGAATATAATTTGTCGATCAGGCATTGTTGCCGACCTGTTCATTTGCGCGCCCGTCATGCCGCCTTGTCCTTATCGGCCGGAAACGATGACTGCGAAAATTCCACCCGCCGCGGCTCATAGCTCGCCATATGACGCAGCCAGGTGCGCAAGTAAGCGACCGCCGAGACAACGGTCAATACGCCAACGATCCATACGACGACGGCGGTGACGCCTTCAAGACCTGTTCCAAACCCCAATCCGCCGAGCACGAGCGCCGCCAGCACAATCTGCCCGAGCGTGTTCGCCTTACTGACTAGATGCGGGTGCACGGCAATCGGGCGCGCCATCATCCAGGCCAGCATAATGGCGCCAATGATCAATATGTCGCGGCTGACCACTGCAATGACGATCCATGCGGGCAAGTGGTTGAAGAAGCCGAGCGTTACATAAATGCTCATCAGCAGAGCCTTGTCGGCGACCGGATCGAGATAGGCGCCGAGCTCAGTCTGCCAATGAAACCGCTTTGCAAGGAAGCCGTCGACCGCGTCGGTGATGCCGGCAATGACGAATGTGGCGAAAGCGAATTGCGGACTACCGTTGATAATGAGCCATACCACCAATGGCACCAGAAAAATTCTGAGAACGCTTATGAAGTTGGGAATGTACAATTTACTTCGCTCCGCGCCGGCGTCCTGCTGACATCGTTCCCTTGATCCGCCTCGTCGGGGTTCAATCTTATCAGCAATAGATTTCTAGGAAATGCCCAGCGTGCCGGCCAGAAAAATTCTAGAAGCTTCTAATGATCCAGGCACCGTTCACATTTTCAAGCGAAAAATTGTGCGATTGCAGCTGCCTGCCGAGATAGGGGGCTCCTCCGGGATATGTCAAGGTGATTTCAGCTCTGCGCGGGGAAAGTGATCCGATATCGATAGTCCCGACGCCCGGTATCTTGCCGAGCCGCTCCCGTATCGCATTCCATTCGCCGAGCCCGGAATATTCCACGGTGGCAACAATGATTTCCTTTTCGCTATCGGGAACACGCTCGCCGCCCTGCAGCCGCTTGGCCTTCCAGCGCCCCTCGAAAATCGCCAGCGAAACGACGGCCGCTTCCTCGCTCGGCGAAAGGGAGGGATCAAAACCGGAATAGCTGCGGCTCAGATCGATTTTGTCCGCGGCATCGCGTCCGATCAGCCGCACCGCCAGCTTTTCACCGCCGACCGATGGCGATGCGATCGCAAACACGAGCCGTCTGGTGCTGTATTGCCGGGTCATTTCGTCAAATGCGTCCTGATCACCCGACAAAACCGTCGACAGCTTCTCGATAGTGAGGCGTGCGCTCATCTTGGCCAGCTTGACCGGAGTGAGCGCATGCTCCAGATCGAGGTCTTTCCAAACCTGCTGCCAGGCCCGTTGATCGCGACGGTCCGCGGAAAGAAAGACCGGAACGACGACAATCTGCGGCGCCTGCGCATCGATAAAGGAAATACCGTTCTCGCGCAGCAAAGCTTGCACCGCGTTCGGCTGAAAGAGGAAATCGAGGCTCGCAAAATACTCCGTGCGGGAATTCTTTTCCCGGCGAACCGAAAACCGGTCGAGCAGAATCTCGATGCGTTTGGCGCGAAAATCCGGCAACCGCTGAAAATCCCGGTAATGCGTCAACCGCTTCAATAATATTCTGAATGCCTTTTCCTCACCCTCGGCGATTGCCGCGTTCTTGGCCTTTACCGCGTCCTCCTCTGAGGCTCCGACCTGGAAGTTTGCAACCGTATAGACGCTCGCGGGCGCCGCGCGAACCTGTTGCGGCCAAGCGGCGGCTGCGGCCATCATCACGGCCGCCGCAAGTGTTTTCGAGGAGACTTTCCGACGCCGCATGTCTGTTATGACGCGGCTCACCAAGGGCAATTTCACCAACCGTGCCGCCTCCCGGCTCCCCTGTTTCATGTCAAATTGTTGCTACCTTGCCGAATTTTCAGCCGCACTTGTGGAACAATTCAGGCAAATTCGCGGAAAAACGCGATTCCGCCGCTTGACGAGCGGTTCACCCCGAACATTTGATGCCGAGGAAAATGGTATCATGTTTGAATAAGGCAAACCATGCTCAAACAGTCTGGCTGGCCGGGCGGGCCGAGGGATGGCGCCATTCCTCGCCACCGCGCCGCGGGATCGATCGATTACGCTTTTTCATGGCACACTCCAGCAAGGATCGGCAATGGCAATGGCAATATCGCGCAACAATAACCGGCCCGGCCTGACCTACGCGGATGCGGGTGTCAATATCGATAAGGGCAACGCCTTCGTCGACGCCATAAAGCCTTTGGCGCGGCGCACGGCGCGGCCCGGGGCGGATGGCGAACTCGGCGGATTTGGCGGTCTGTTCGATCTCAAAACCGCGGGCTTTAAGGA